>NZ_JARPLU010000100.1:0-19635 GCF_032349615.1 Limnospira sp. PMC 1279.21
CCAACAGGTCAGACAGGAGTTTCCATAAGTCGGACGCTGATTTCCTGACGTGATCGCTCGTACATTGGTATTTTTCAGAGATATCCTTATATCCCTTACCTTCCCATACACCCTCCAAAATAGCGCGTTGCAGCGAGTCCAGATGCTTTCCGGTCTTGTTAAATATCAGGTGATCCGTCCACTGCAACGCCTCTCGCATCTCCATAGCTGCCCAACCCAGTTATAGTGTGTTTTGCTCTGACCCCCATTATCCCACATTTCCTCCTGTTTTGCCACAAAATCCCTCAAAATCCCCTTTTTTTACTTCTAAAAGCCTCAAAAATACCCCCCCTGAAATGCCACTTTTATGGAGTAGACAAATAATTATTCCGTATGATAAACTAATAATTAAAGTGCAGTCGGACTATCATTTGATCAATCTTCAATCATCAAGCATTGTTGATCTCTGTAGATGAGCGAATAATGATCAGTAGTTAGTCTAGCTTCCTTATGTGTGGTGTACTGTAGACGGTATTAACTTGATTTTATGAAACAGTCACTAACTGTTTCAGTTATAAGACTTTGTCCGGCCCAAATATGGTCGCACTCGGTATGACCCTATACTACTGAAAATTTATATTAAATTTTGTAAAGATATCGCCGAGTGTCCAAAATCCTCTGCTCCTAACGAGTATCAGCTTATGAAATCATCTCAAACTGATATTAATTTTCCCAATAACTCTGGTCGATTTCTCAGTGCTTTTCAGAGAAAACACTTAGAAAAAAGCCTAGAAAAAGGGTTGTCTAAGCGCCATTATCAACGAATTAAAATTATGTTGCTGGCGGATGAGGGTAAAACCCAAACCGAAATTTGCCAAGCGTTAGGCTGTTCCCATAGTACAGCACGCCATTGGATAACTCTCGCCAAGTCTGGTCACGCTCACCAGTGGAATAGTAGCCCAATTGGCAGACCTCAAACTGTAGACGAGCAATGCTTGCAGCGGTTGAGGGAGTTAGTCACTCAAAGCCCTAAAGAAGTTAAGGTGCCTAACCGTAATTTTACTTATCATGCTCGACAGTGGACGGCTAAGAAACTCAGCGAACACTTAGAAGCGGAATTAGGGATTAAAATCAGCGATCGCCATATTAACAGACTGCTCAAACAAATGGGCTTATCTACCAGACCAAAATCGAATAACCTTGAAAAAAATGAGCCGAAAAAATCCAGTAAAAGCGGCATTGTGATTAGGGACATTCCAGAGGAGGTGGCATTTTCTTAATCATCATGAAAAATCTATTAAGTGCTATTAAGTGTTGGAAGCACTATCGAGGGAAAAATGACTACCAAAGAACATCTATCTGGTCTAATCGGTGAATTTTTATCAGAAAAGGAGTTAGCGAGTTTAGTTAAGTCGGCTGAATTTTCCAAACCTAACCCCGGTTTGTTGTTGGAAAGTATCTCAGCATCCGATGGCTTATATATTTTGGTCGCTGGTAAAGTAAGACTGGTTAACAGTAGCCGGGACTTAATTACCACCCTGCATCCGGATCAACTATTTGGGGAATGTACTTTGTTTCCTGAAGCCGGCTTTTTAGATTATGCTGTCAGGGTTTCGCCTCAAGCAGAGCTTTGTTATATTCCCGGTCAAGTTTTGCGCTCTATCATTCATAAAAATTCCCGATTTAAGGAGTATTTGTACAATTTAGCTACCGCTAAAGATAATGAACAAAAAAGCAAGTTTTCCATCAATAATAAACCGGATTTATCCGTAAATGACGACCAGGAACTAATCGCGGAAATTAGCACAATCAAAGATGAAATATATCTAAAAACCCACCAGCAAAAAGTTAACAAGGCTTATTTCCCTAGCCCCACTCAGCGCGTTACTCATCTATGGCAGCATATTACTAGACGCTATCCTTTTTTTGAGCAACAAAGTGGTTCTGACTGTGGTGCTGCTTGTTTGGTAATGGTTGCCCGTTACTGGGGCAAAAAGTTTAGTGTCAACCGCATTCGAGATATTGCTAATGTAGATGCTAATGGGGCTTCTTTGCGAGGACTATCCGCTGCGGCAGAAAGTATCGGATTTTCCACTAGACCAGTTAAAGCCAGTATTGACCAACTGGCTAAACAAAAATTACCGGCGATCGCTCACTGGGAAGGCAAACATTATATCGTAGTTTATGAAATCACTCGCAATCAAGTCATTGTTGCTGACCCTGCTATTGGTCAACGGAGTTTAACATACCCAGAATTTAAAACAGGTTGGCAGGGTTATACATTACTCCTACAACCGACAGCTTTAATCAAGGAACTCAAAAATCATACTACCCCATTCTGGCAATTTTTTAATTTAGCCAGTCCTCACGGTCAAGTATTGCTAGAAGTATTTATTGCTTCCGTAGTCATTCAAATTTTCGGATTAGTTACCCCACTATTTACTCAGCTACTCCTCGACCGGGTAGTTGTTCAAGGCAGTACATTAACCTTAACGGCTGTGGGATTAGGGTTAGTCATTTTTGGTTTATTTCGGGTTGCTTTGACCGGGTTACGACAATATCTCCTTGACCACACTGCCAACAAAGTACATTTAGCCATGATTGTGGGATTTATTACCCACACTTTCCGATTACCCCTGCGGTTTTTTGAGTTTCGCTATGTGGGGGATATCATGGCTAGGGTGCAGGAAAACCGCAAGATTGAGAGATTTCTAACGGGTGAAGCCCTATCTATTGTATTAGATTTACTCACGGTCTTTATCTATGTGGGACTTATGTTCTGGTATAGCTGGAAAATGGCTTTGCTGGCATTAGTCATTGTGCCACCCTTTTTCCTGCTGGCTCTCATTGCTACTCCGTTTCTACAAAAGATATCCCGAGAAATATTTGCGGCTTTAGCGGAAGAAAGTGGTTATCTCATCCAATCTCTGACTGGTGTACGCACCGTCAAATCTCTGGCAATTGAGCAAGTGGTACGTTGGCGTTGGGAGGAGTTCCTGAACAAGTCAATTCGCAAAAACTTTTCTGGTCAGATTATTAGCAACCGACTCCAAGTATTTAGCTTAACCATTGAATCTTTAGTGACCACTGGATTGCTTTGGTTTGGGGCTTGGTTAGTGATTCAAGGAGAGTTAACCATCGGGCAGTTGGTGGCTTTTAATATGTTAATTGGCAATGTAATAAACCCTTTTCAGCGGTTAACGGTTCTCTGGAATGAGTTCCAGGAGGTGATTATTGCAGTCGAGCGAATTAATGATGTGATTGATACCGAACCAGAGGAAGATTTACAATCTCAGGCTCGTTATTATTTAACAGATTTACGAGGAGATATTATTTTTGACAAGGTGACATTTCGTTACCACCCAGAGAGCGAAACGAATGTTTTGGAGAATCTCAGCTTTGAAATCAAAGCCGGACAGACTGTAGCTTTAGTGGGGCGTTCTGGTTCAGGAAAAACTACTATTTCTAAGCTAGTTTTGGGGCTGTATCCCCCTACAGATGGGAAGATTTTCATTGATGGTCATGACATAACTAGCATTGCTTTACCTTCTTTGCGTCAAAGGGTTGGTGTTGTTGACCAGGATACTTTTTTATTTGGTGGCACAATTCGGGACAACTTGACTCTAGCGCAACCTTCTGCAACTCAGGCGGAAATTATCGAAGCCGCTCAATTAGCAGGTGCTGACGAGTTTATTCAAAAGTTACCGATGAGTTATGAAACCCAGATTGGTGAAGGTGGGGGGTTATTGTCTGGTGGTCAAAGGCAAAGATTAGCGATCGCTAGGGCGTTATTAGGCAATCCTCGTCTATTGGTTTTTGATGAGGCAACTTCCCACTTAGATGTGGAGTCAGAACGAATTATTCAGACTAATTTGAATAGAATTCTTAAAGACCGGACAACATTAATTATTGCCCATCGCTTATCTACGGTGAGAAATGCCGATGTAATTTTAGTTTTAGATAGAGGAGTATTAATAGAGCAAGGAAATCACAAGCATTTAATGGCAAAAAAAGGGCATTACTACTATTTAAATCACCAACAAATTAATTAATTTTGCCCCCTAGGATTGATGGTCATCTCTAAATCTTGAATAGCTTTAGGTAGACATCACTGAATCGACAACTCAAACTCAACCTAGTAAATCTTGGAATAATTAAAGCTATGCCACAGTTTAATGATATTGCTCAAACCCAATTAAACGGCCATAAAAGTTTAGACACAGACTTAGTAAGTTTACAACCTGAATCTAGTCTTTTGACCGACCAAAATCTACCAGCAAACAACCTAAATTCTTCGGCGGATTGGTCTTTTGCCACCAAGGAACTATTAGATGCCTTACCTCAGCGGTGGACGCGAGGACTGCTCTATTTTTTAATCGTTTTTGTGGCGATCGCTTTGCCTTGGGGAATGTTGTCTCAGGTAGATGAAACAGGCAGTGGTAGGGGACGGTTAGAACCGCAAGGTGGTACGGTTAAGCAAAAGCTAAATTTGACTTATACATCTGCTGCTCTTAATTCCCAAACCGCTAAAGTTGAAATGCTAAATATTGAAGAAGGAGACATGGTAAAAGCCGGGGATATTTTAATGGAACTGGACAGTCTCCCTATTCGTGAGCGAATTATGCAACTACAACTTCAGCAGCAAAGTAAAGAAAATCGACTGAATACACTAGAGCAACAAAAAAATCGCCTAGAAACCGAACTGCTTACCCAAGAACGGCAAAATCAGTCTCAACAATTAGAGAAACTATCCCAGGTGGAGCAAGCAAGGAGGAACCTTCAATCCCTGAAAACTACATACAATTTACAGGAACAGGAAAAACTGACCCAGGTTGATCAAGCAGAACAAAATTTAGCTGCTCTCCGGAGAATATTAAATTTACAGAGAGAAGAAAAGCTGGCTCAAATTCGGCAAGCAAAACGACAGCTACAGGATAGCGAGACTGCATATATCTTAGCAGAAATGCGATGGCAAAAAGCAATCCGAGAAGTTGAACGATATGACAATCTTTTAGACGATGGTGTAGTCACAGAAGTTCGGTTAATTGAACAGGAAGATATCAAAGAGGAAAGACAAAGAATTTGGGAGCAAAGTAAAGCAGATATTGAACAAGCCAGACTGCGACTAGAAGAGCAGGAAAGCAGCTATGAGCGGATTATTCATCAAGCGGAGGCAGATATTGAACAAGCTGAGTTGCGGTTGGCGGAACAGAAACGCAGTTATGATCGTACTATTCATCAAGCTCAGGCGGATATTCAGCAGGCTGAGTTACGTTTAGCGGAGCAAGAGAGTAGTTCTGAAACTATTCTTCATTCCGGTGAAATTGCGGTTTCTAAAATTGAAGATCAACTCAAGAATTTACAGACTCAAATAATTAGCCTTCAAGCCGAAATTGCTCAAGACAAGAAAGATATTGAGTCTTTGAATTTTGAGTTAGAGAAACGGGTTGTTAGAGCGCAAGAAGGAGGCACTATTTTTAGTTTGCCAATTTCTGGGGTGGGAGATGTGGTACAACAAGGAGGAATGCTGGTAGAAATAGCACCCCAAGAAGCGATGCTTTTATTGAAAGCGGAAATGGCAACAACAGAAAGTGGATCTTTACAGGAAGGAATGGCGGTTAAGATGAAGTTTGATGCGTATCCTTTTCAGGACTATGGAGTAGTTGAGGGAAGTTTAATCAAAATTTCTCCTACCACCAAAATGCAAGAAACATCTCAGGGTAAAGTGGCAATTTATGAGCTAGAAATTGAGTTAGAGCAAACTTGTATTCCTAGTGGCAATGACTGTATTCCATTACGTCCGGGAGATACGGCTACCGCTGAGGTGGTGGTGCGTCGGCGTCGCATTATTGATTTTATTCTTGACCCATTCAAGAGGTTACAACAAGGAGGTTTAGAATTGTAGAAAGCTTTTGGCAATCTTTCGATGTTGTAGTTTTTTAAGGAAAAATCAATCATGTCACAATCTATTACCATTACGGCTGAAGATATTCTGAAACAAGTTAAGCTATCTCTAACAACTGCTGAACTCATAGAAGCAATTATTACCCATAAAATGATCGCAAATACCGCAGAAGAACTAGGAATCAAGATAGAAGCTGAGGAGCTTCAAGAGATGGCAGACAAATACCGAAAAATGTATAAACTTCTTAGTGAAGAGGATACCTGGGCTTGGATGAAAAAAAATCATCTGTCTTTAGATGATTTTGAAGAATTTGTGTACTGTAAAGGTCTTGCCAGCAAACTAGCTGTTCATCTTTTTGCGGATAAAATTGAGCCATATTTTTATGAGCATCAATTAGATTATGCTGGGGTAGTGATGTATGAAGTGGTGTTAGAGGATGAAGATTTAGCGATGGAATTATTTTATTCTATTCAGGAAGGGGAAATGAGTTTCTATGATGTGGCTCACAAGTATATTGAGGATAAAGAGTTACGCCGAAAAGGGGGATATCGAGGAATATTATATCGTAAAGATTTGAAGCCAGAAATTTCGGCGGCTGTTTTTGCGGCGACATCACCAGGGGTTCTTAAACCGATTGTGACTTCTAAGGGAGTGCATTTGATTTTAGTCGAAGAGATTATTGAAAGGAAGCTAGACAACTGGCTGCGAAATAAAATTGCGACCGATCTATTTGACGATTGGGTTAGTAACTCTCTGATTAACTTCAAAGCTAATAAAAATATTGAGATTTGCAATTAAGTTTTTTAGCAAAATATCAAAGAAACCGAGATAATAAAACTATCTCGGTTTCATCTTTTGAAAACCTCGAAAAATCATCAAACAAGCAATGAATCAAGATTTCCTATTCTATTCAGCTGAAGTGCAAGGTATTCTGCTACCCGATGCAAAAAGAAGTCCACAAAACCCTAAAACGCCAACGTCCTGACCCACCTACGAGTGTACCAAGCATTTCCGACTCGCTCAAATCATAGAGATAACTCTCAGAATCGGAGAACAAGTCTGCACCAGCAGGATGCAAGTCAGAAATAGTAATATTAGCCATTTTCGTTTCCTCTTGGAATAAGTTTTACTTTGAGGTAATCAGATTAGTTATGCTCTTCCTTTCCCTATGACTCTTATTATTGCCTAACTCTCAAATAATGACAAGGGGTTGAGCAACTTTAAAGTTCATCTAACTAGCACAATTATGTCTCAATTTTACAGACAATACACCGTAATTTCACGTATATTATGACCGCAAATTCCCATTATTTCGTATCACCGAGGTTGGTTTTTCGAGACATAACTAACACAATTATGTCTTTTTTATATCTCTCTCCCCTGGGTTCGGGTGGTGGCGGGTCAAAAAAATAGCCCTATGCCCTAATGAGGCTAAAATCTACCGATGGGCCGATCGCTCTTTCCCAGATAGGCGATAAGCCTGACGGCATAGCGACCCTTACCGCTCTGTTTAATCTCAATCATCAGCCTCAAACAGACGGACGACGAATTCGGGTTTGTATGTCATCTGCCACCACCAGACAACCTTGTAAAGTCGCCAGTGGATCTTCCCGCACAACCCGCTGCAAAACATCAAGCACGGCCTGACGACTTCCACAGCGAGAACGCAACAGTAAAATTCCCGGATGAGTTCCGGGTGGAAAACGTCGGACATCAGAAAAATCTAAGTCGAGAGTAATAAAAAAGCGTCCCTCAGTACAAACTTGCTGCCATACAACTTCATCGTCTTCACCAGACAATCCTTCATCAGTAACTCGATCGCAATCGTAACCTTCATTTCGGAGAAACTCTGCATGGGTAATACTAAGATTTTCGTCTAATTTGACTAAGAGCATTATGATCACGTTGGCGACAGTTCTTCTTCTCTTGCTAGTGCCGCCGCATAAGCGATCGCCGAGCGCACATTTTCTAAAGTCAACGGTGGATATTCCTCAACAATTTCTGCTAATGTCAATCCCTCAGCCAGGTTATCCAGGATGACCGAAACCATAATCCTGGTTCCTTTAATACAAGGTTTGCCATGACAAATATTGGGGTTTTTCTCAATTTGTTCTTGCCAATTAAGCATGGTTTGCCCTCTACCAAATTGTTAAGCATAACTTGTCCTAGTTTAGCATAAAACCAACCGGCTACGAGAGCGATATCTGAGCCTGGTCGAAGCGATCGCTTTTCTGACTCCCTGAGCTCTGCTCCAAGAGGAGTTCGCGCAGCACCCCGGAGGCAATCGCTCTTTGATTCCCAGATAGGCGACTAATATCAGCCTGCGAACTCTAATCCCTGATAAACATCCTCAGAATCTGCATTCAAATAAGGACGCTGCCAATCAATCCCCAACCCAGAAAACTGCTCAGAAATAGCAGCAATCCGACCCGCCGCAGAATTGTCCTCCTGTTGCCAAGCCATCAATAACCCATTAGCTATAATCTGACAGCGATTCATCCCAAAACTCTCCTCACTGCCAAACTTTTTGTCCGGTTCTTCCGCCAACCCCAAACCCGGTGCTAACTCCAGAGTAAACAAAGGTATTTCTGGCTTAAAAACAGACTTATTTTCTTGATAAACATGAGCCACAACCTGCCTGACCAACTCATAATCTGTTTTGCCAAAATAAAGCACCCCAGCATCATACCGTTGATAATCAGCCGGATTATACAAAGCCTTAAAACTAAAAGGAATGCCCCTCTCATTTAACCTTTCAGTCAACCCAGCCATCACAGCCACCGCACCTTCAGGAGTAACATTAAAATAGATCCGCACCATAGCTTCCTCTCTCTGTAAACCGGCATTACCCACCGCCATATAAAAGCCATTTTGCACCAAATTCTTAGGCATCAAAATTGACACAACATCCCCCACTGCTGCCGCTTTTTCAGACTCTTGAAGATGCTTTTCCCGTTCGATATGCAGCCGCAAACCGCCCTTAGTTACAGCCAAACTGCCATCGGTTTCTTCTCTCAAAATCGACCAACCCGCATCAAAATAACCTTCACCCTTATTCGCTTCTTCTAACTGCACATAAAAAGGCATATCTACGCCAGCAAAACTATTATTCTCTAAATCTAATTGCTGATCCTTATTCTCAGAACCTAATGCTTGGGATGCTTGCATCGACCCATTATAATAAATGCCATAAAGAAAACTCCGCAACTGTAAGCTCATGTACTTATCCTGCATTTCCTGGGGCAAAGCCTGAATCCGAGACAACATCTCAGCAGGCATTTCCCAGGGTTGATAGTTCGGATGATGAATCGAAAAATCGGCGGAAATTTGGACATTTTCAACAATATCTGACAAAACTTCCTTTAACCGACCTCCAACTTCAGAGGCTAATTGATGAGATTGAGAATTAAGTAATGACATGATTTTTCAAGATACTCAACGATATTAAACTTTGCCAACAACAGAAGAATTCATCTGATTTAACTGAGTAGCAGTAGCCCCAAAAATCGTGGGCATTGATGATTCAGGACGAGATAACAAAGCCTTGGCTACCTGAAGCATAGCAATCCCGGTATTATTAAAGATTTTTTGATACTGAACCATTGCCAAAATCCCAATAATTAAAGATAAACCGGCTAGCTGTACGACTTGCTTTAAGAAATCAGGACGATATTCTAAGATTTCTGGGAAAGTTTCTAAATAAGCTAAAGTCAACCCACCGATAGATGGCTGAAGTAATTCTAGGGGAGTCGTGGCTAGTCGCAGAGACTCTTCGATACTGAGAGAATTGCTAATCACCAAGCTACCCAACCAAATTTGTAGATAACTAGCGATCGCCATTCCCAAATCAAATGCTGGATCTCCCCAATCAGACCTTTCCCAATCAATCAACCGGATCCCATTTCCATTAATATCTTCCCAGTTTCGATTCAGGAGAATATTATTCAGCTTGAGGTCATTGTGAGTCAGACAAACAGGAGAAATAGTTTCACTTGCTTGATGAACTGCTTCTCCTAAGCTATCATATCGTTGATAAAGTGCAAAAAATTTCAATCCATCCATCGGAGCCATACCAAAAATTTCAGGACCGATCCTTTCCAAACTCTCTAATAATAGCGGAGATACTTTGGGTTTTCCTGCCACCTCTTCTTGGACAAAAAATTCCCGATAAATACTCTGATTCCAGGTATCACGATGAATCGTCGCCAAACAACTGCCAATTTGAGCAGCAACCTGAACCGGAAAGAGATTGTTTTTAGAATAAAACTCTGCTAAATCCTGATAATTATCCAGATAAGTAGAAACTAAAATTGAGTTATCAGCATCGTGGAGCAGTAATTCTGGCAGAAAACTACGCCAATGGTCAAATTCAGGAAAGCTCTGTAGAAATTTGGGGATTCGCCATTCCCCAAAAAACTCGCCCACAGTTTCTTTTTCCGAATTGATAAATTGTTCTTGTTTAACCAGTAACTTTCGACCCTCTGGTAAAGTCACCAATAAATTAAAATTTTTAGCCTCAACCTGCTCTACTCCTGGATTTTCTAGGGAGCGATCGCAGATTTTTTGGTCGATTAAATAGTCATAAACATTTTGAGAACTTAACACAAATTTCATAATTACAATTATTCTCAAATATGGCTGCTCTGTTTTGATTGATTTTCATCATAATTGATGATAGCCTTATTGCCAACCTCTTCATCTGTATTAAAAAGACATAATTAATACAATTATGTCTAAACTTCAACTAATCTCGCCAGTCAAACAAGCTGTTAGATTGTTTTATTGCTAATTGCGATCGCTCCCTAGACAAAGAAACCGGGTTTCTGTGAGAGTTTTTGCCTCCTCACCAAGATGTCAACTAGAAACCGGGTTTCTCCACGGGAGACAAAGAAACCGGGTTTCTGTGATAGGTTTGTGCATCCTAATTGCCGATCGCACTGCTGTAATCACAGTGTCCCCAGCCCGGGAATCCAACAATTCCTCATGCACCGCACAGGGAATTAAAATCCTACCATAAAGCTGAGGCATTAGGCTAAATTGCTCGACCTTCGCTAAAAATGGGATAAGGGGTGAAGTGTTGCTGACAACAATCATAATCACTCCGTTTCCTCTAGGTTTTGAGGTCTTGCTGAAACTCATCAATCTCATAATGGACGCAAATACCTCGCTCAGAAATCAGTTTTTGAAACTGCATCCGATGCCACCCCAATAACTCACTGGCTTTACCCAAACTAATTTTATCTTGCTGAAACAACATCAGCACAATTTCCCCAAATAACTCATTTTCAGAAAAGCCACTAGCCTTTACTAAATCATCGGAAATCACTAAACTCATCGGGAACTCTCCTAGGCTGAAATCTCCTGCTTAAATCCTAGCAGCGACGAAAGCGATCGCCCACAATTGCGGATACCATATCGCCTCTTGAAATTGCTCCTTAGCCCGGTCAATGGGTTTGAGGCAACAACTCTCAACAACCCTCAGCAATTTGTTAATCTAACAACTTCACGATTCCCTGCGAAACGGGGATGCGATCGCGCCTATCCTCCAATGGTTGTAACATAGATATAGAAACCGGGTTTCTCCAGGGGATGCACTCTCTTGAGCGAGGTGTCACTAGAAACCCGGTTTCTCCACATATAGGCGATCGCCTTCGCATAAAATAGAGTGACTTGACTTTTATCTATATGAATGAGACTGTTTACATCGAAACAAGTATTTTAGGGTATCTCACCGCTAGATAGACCAAAAACTTGATTATCGCTGCCCACATGGAAATTACAAGGGACTGGTGGGAACTGCGCCGGAACACTTTCACTCTCTATACATCAGAAGCCGTTTTAGACGAAGTGGCACAAGGAGATCCAGCGATCGCCGCCCAACGACTAGAGATTTTAGGTAATTTTCCTTTGCTGGCTTTAAATCAAGCGGTAGAAGGTTTGGCAGCACAATTTTTAGACCGAAGCAATTTGCCCCCTAAAGCCAAGATAGACGCGATCCACATAGCTGCTGCCACTGTTCACGGTATGGATTATTTGTTAACATGGAACTGCAAGCATATCGCCAATGCCCAAATTCAAGGAAAATTGGCCGAAATTAGTCTAGATTGTGGCTATGTTTTGCCTGTTCTCTGTACGCCAAACGAACTTATGGGAGATTAGTCTATGTGGAAAGATGAAATTGTCGAAGAAATCCATCAAATTCGCGATCGCTATGCCAAGTCTTTCAACTACGATTTGAATGCCATATTTGAAGACCTCCGCAAAAAGGAAGCAGAAAGCGGCAGAGAAGTTGTCAATTTGTCGCGCCCACCGGGTTTAAAAACCCGTTGGAGTGGACGAGATTTTGAGGGTGAAGTCAAGAAAACCAAGCCCAGTTAGGATGAGCCATCGTTAGGTGCGATCGCCCCTAATTGCAAATACCATATCCCCTACACTCAGAAACCTTCTGTCTTTCTGCATCCTCACAGAGATTTTGCCATCAACCCGGTTTCTCAGTTCCAATTACCATCAATCAAAACCCTCGTAGGTTGGTATGATAAAATTAATCAGGTCAAGCCATTTTAGGAAAGTTAAAGCTATGACCACTAAACAACCTCGCTACAGTAAAGAGGAATTCGCTCGTCTTGGGGATGAAATTTATGAATTTAAGGTTCGCCCACAAGTAGAGGCAGGTAATGAGGGCAAGATTATGGCGATTGATTTAGAAACTGGAGATTTTGAAGTCGATCCTAGTGAAATTGCCGCGTGCGATCGCCTTGAAGCCACTCACCCTGATGCTCAAATCTGGATTGTGCGAATCGGTTCCGGCTATGTCCGTCGCTTCGGTGGACTAAGCAAGAGAATTTGATGATTACCGGAATCGTTAATAGAGATTTTGAACCGATTATTCCCCATATTCACATCCTGCCAACTTATCACCAGACTCGGTGAATGGAATAGGCATCAAAAGCCGAATCGCGACTAATCAAAACCAAGGGATGATTCATGGCTTGTGCCACCAAAATCCGATCAAACGGATCGCGATGATGGAGGGGTAAGCTCAGGTAGAACTCCGTATAGTGCGAATGTAATGGGCAGAACGCCGATTTTTAGTTGTTGTAGCACTTCCTCTAATTCTGAGAATGATTTCTGTAACCTAAGTTTGCCTAAACCCAATTTAATTGAAATTTCCCATAAACTGGCAATACTTACGGAGAGATTGTTATTGGCATCTTCCAGAATTTCGGTGGCTCTATCACTTAAATTTTCACTGTTTTGCAAGTACCACAGTAAAGTATGGGTATCCAGTAGGCAATTCATCTTTACATATAATCCTTTAAATCTTCCAGAGGTTCATCAAAATCATCAGACATCCAGATTTGACCCTGCCAAATACCCAGTCCGCCTCGCTGGGGTGCTTTGGCGGTTTGAACAGCGTCTGCCGCATATCGGTTCACCAAAAATTCTGTATAGTCCAAAACTGACTGCTTGACAGATTCTGGGAGTTTTTCCACATTTTTTAAAATGGCATTTTCTATCATTTTTTTACTTAAAAATATGCCTCTCTATGAATCAATTAACTCTCATATCTGGCTTTCACAAAAGCCGGAATTTGATGGGGGTCAGTCCACCCGGGGGGTTTATGGAAGCCCAACCAGTGGACTATAGCTAGTGATTTTTACTCACTTAATCCTATAGCATTCCTAAATGAATTGTGGAAGACCCTCACCCCCAACCCCTCTCCCAGAACGGGAGAGGGGAGAAGAAAATGTCACAACTGATTTAGGATTGCTATAGTTTTCTTGTTTTCAAGATAACACATCCCGGCCATCAATGCCAGCAACATAGATTTTCGTTTAGTTCAAAATTTGAAGACCTCGGCAAAAAGGAAGCAGAAAGCGGCAGAGAAGTTGTCACTTTGTCGCGCCAACCCGGTTGAAAAACCCGTTGGAGTGGACGAGATTTTGATGGTGAAGTAAAGAAAACCAAGCCGAGTTAGGAGCGATAGTTAGGAGCGATAGTTAGGAGCGATAGTTAGGAGCGATCGCCTTTAATCTTCCCTTACAACCCCACCACTCGTGTTTCAGCTTGTCTGAAAGACTTGGGTTTTACTACGATTTCTACATCCCGACCCAACGCATTTAAAAAACGAAACAACCGAGTCGTGGAAAAACCCGATAGCTTGCCATTCACTAATGCCGCCACTTTAGGCTGGTCAATTCCCAACATTTCTGCCGCCTCAGTTTGAGTCATATTTTGGGCGGCGATAATACCACTAATTCTCCGGGCAAGTTCTGCCTTGACCAGTAATTCATCAGAATTTTCTAACTCTAAATCGGCGAATACATTGCCACTTCCTGCTTGTACTTTAATCGGGTGATTCATATTTTTACTGCTGATTGATGTAATGTTCGGAGTAATGTTCTTTGGCACGTTTAAGCCTTCCCTCGATTAGCTCAATATCCTGCTTAGGCGTGGCAATCCCTTTTTTTGACTTCTTCTGAAAAGCGTGGAGGACATAGACCACCCCAGCTAACTTTAAAGTGTAAACGGCTCGATAAGTGTCTCCGTCAAAATCTTCGACAACTTCAAGCACCCCAGCCCCCTTAAAGCCTTTGAGTGGTTTCGCAGACGGGTGCTTTTCACCACATTTAGCCAGATATAGCGCATAACCAACACCTTGCCGAACCTCCTCGGGGAACTCCTTTAAATCCTCAAGAGAACTGCCAACCCACTCAACTGGTTTTAGTAATTCACTCATACCTCAATTATGCTACTTTTGGCAGATCATGTCAATCCCTGAATCCTGCTATATTGCACTAAAAAAAGTGATGAAGCTAAGTTTATGAAAATTAAAGCCATTATTCATCCAGCAGAAGAAGGGGGCTATTGGGCAGAAGTCCCAGCCTTTCCCGGTTGCATTACCGAAGGCGATACCTGGGAAGAGGTTACGCAGAATTTACAAGACGCCGTTGAGGGTTGGCTGAGTGTTGCGAATAATAGCCGGAAAAAAACAGAGCCCACAGACGAAATTGTGGAAAAACAGGGCTGGTTTTTACAGAGAATTACAGGAAGCCACTAGATTTACGACAATCCCCCAGAACCCAAAATTCTCTCTATTCCTGTCCATAGTAATCAGGAATTAAAAATTGGCACTTTAAAGGCATTGATGAAAGTAGCCAATCTCACCGAGGAGGACTTGTGAAAAAAGACCCCGATTCAATTAACCAGCAATCATCCTAGCCTCTTTTGTGCCATAATGGTTTTATTTGAACCCGTGAGGGAGAGGTTGCTGCCCCGATGGGAGGAGAGGATGGGATAAGATACTGATGACGATGATTCGCAAGGTCACAATTCGAGGCTTCAAGTCCATTTACTCCGCCACCCTAGAACTTGGCCGAGTGAATTGCTTCATTGGGGCCAATGGAGCGGGCAAAAGTAACTTGCTGGAAGCTCTGGGAGTCTTAGGCGCGGCAGCTAATGGCGTGGTTGATGATGAAAGCCTGCTGCGTCGTGGGGTGCGGGCGGGCTTACCCAGGCTGTATAAAAGCTCTTTTGCGACCGATCGCACTCCGGCCCACATTGCCATTGAGGTCACCGGCTCAGGTAACGAAGCCTATCGCGTTTCTTTGCTCAACCCCCTCGATTCCCCTGAACCGGCTTGGTCCTATAAAACCGAAGTCCTCAGCGACGGCAATCAGGAAATTCTTTCTGATGGCATTCGCAACAAGAAGAACCTCAACCCCAAAGCGGGCTTGGCTGCCTTGCAGTTGGTGGAGTTAGACCCCCAGAATCCGGCGGCTCAACTGATGCAGCGCCTCCAGGAATTTGCCATTTACTGCCCGAACACTCCCACTCTGCGTGGCATTGTCCCGGACCAACAATCGCGCCTCCCCCTGGGTGTGAGCGGTGGACTACTCGCTGAAGGGTTTGCCTCCCTGCGCGAATATTTAGAGGGTAGAGGGGAAGAAGGTGAGGAGATTCTGGAGCAAGTGCTGGAGTTGATCGACTGGGTGGCTGATATCCAAACCACCAGCTATGGAACGAATCTGCTCTCGCCCAAGGTGCCTCGGACTAAGCTCCTCCTGAAATTCAGCGATCGCTTCATGAACCAAAGCCGCAACGAACTCACCGCCTACGATGCCAGCGAAGGCGCACTTTATGTCATCTTGGCGGCGGTGCTTTGCCTGTTACCCCAAGCTCCCCGACTGCTGGCGATCGACAATCTGGATCAAGCCCTGAATCCCCGACTGCTGGTCCGGCTGATTTCCCGTCTTGCGGGCTGGCTTCAGGATAATGACTGCGATCGCCAACTGCTGTTAACGGTCCATAATCCCGCCGCCCTCGATGGTCTGGACTTACTGGATTCTGAGGTGCGCCTGTTTGTGGTAGAGCGCAATAGCAATGGTCAAACCTGTATCCGTCGCCTCACACTCACCCCCGAACTTACTCAACTGAACCAGCAATATCCCCTCTCACGCCTCTGGATTATGGGGCATCTAGGAGCGGTGCCCAATGTCTGATCCGTTAAAAATTGCCCTAGTAGCCGAAGGGCCAACGGATTTGGAAGTGATTCAAGCCGCCCTTAAAGCCATCTTACCCGATCCATTTATCATGACCCTGGTGCAACCGGAAGCGACTCAACCGCAAATGGGAGGCGGTTGGGGCGGTGTGCTGAAATGGTGTGACGCGGCGCAACAGAGGCATCATGGCTCCCTGGATACGGACCCCACCCTGATGAGCTTTGATGTGCTGATTATTCATGTGGATGTGGATGTATCGACGGGTGAATATGACAATTGTGGAGCAGCGGTGGCAGAACTAGCGCAGCCGAAGAACTGGGGAACTCTCCCCTGCTCACAGCCCTGTCCTCCCGTCGCTGATACGGTGGAGGCTCTGATGATGGCGATTCAAAGCTGGTTAGGAGGGGCTACTCCTGGCGATCGGACGGTGTTCTGCCTACCTGCCCAATCCTCCGGTACCTGGTTAGCAGCGGCGGTACTAGCTCCAGGGCATCCCCTCCTAGCCCAAGGGGAGTGCAATGTCAATCTAGAGAATAGACTGGCAACCCTACCCAAGGGACAGCGCATCAAGAAAAACAAGCGAGATTACCAAGTTCATGGGCCAAGCATTACCCAGCATTGGACACAAGTCAAAGGACTTTGTACCCAAGCCGCCAATTTTGAGCAGACTGTATTAACGGTAGTCCGTTCCTTGGAGTAGGGGCTTGGTGCTTTTTCTCTAGCTCTGTCAAGGTGTATTTTTAGGGGCTTCGATGCGATCGCCTGAAAAGGGTGATGAGACAAAACCCTGACATGAGGTCAGTCATAAACCCTGTTTTTCTTATCAATATGTGCGCCAAAATAAGTTGAATCAAACTGATGTAATGGTTCAGCTTGACTATCGATCGCCCCAATTAAGTCACCGATTTTTTCAGATAACGGTTCCGCTTCAGGCTGGGGTTTTTCAAGTTGAGATAAAATCCAACTTTCGGGAGTTAACCCTTGTTTTTGGGCGACTTCTAGGATGGCTTGATAAGTTTTTTCAGATAGAATCAGGGTATGTTCTGACATAATTTTACTCAGTTAACCTGCTCCGATTTTAACTCTAATCCATACAAATGGCAACGATGCAATTCAAGCCCAAAAGTAGGGGCGTTACCAGGAAAATACCCAGGCTAATTTTTGCCAAATACTGCCATTCTCCCGAACCCGCCTTTACCCCGGTCAAGGGGCTGTGACTCTAAGCTATAGCAGTTCCCGGACTCATGAGGTACGTTTCAAAGCCCCTCTCCCTTTCTGGGAGAGGGGTTTGGGGTGAGGGCCGTACCTTATGGAGATGAGAAACGCTATAGGAGATTTGGGTTATTCCCATCATTTTTGGCAGAGGGTGACACAGCCTACATCTGCTTAAATCTTAGCAGCCACGAAAGCGATCGCCCCTAGTTACCGATACCATATCCCCTACACTCAGAAACCTTCTGTCAGATGCAAAAACAGATTGCCCATCCCAAATCGAGCAACTGGTTAGAGCAAATTAGCGGCTCTTTCAAAGATGAACCGGCTTTTGAAGAAATCCTCGCATTAGGGCAAGCCATTCGCCGAGGGGATGAGTCGGTATTAGATCCCTCAGAAATAAAATGAGATATTTATTAGATACAGATGATCTGAGCATTCTGCAAGGTCAATCTGGGGCAGATGATCACAATATTTTGGCACGAATGGCTCAATATACCCTCGATAATTTGGCGATTTCAATTATCACAATTCAGGAACCAATGTTGGGCTGTCATGCCTAGATTAACCGCCCTCGTTATCCCAATGAATTGGTTAAAGGTTATGAAATCATGGAACGGCTAGTAGCTGACTTTCAACGATTACCCATTCTCCCTTTTGATGCGATCGCCTCCCAAACCTTAGACCAGTTAAACTCACAACCGATTCAACTGGCTCAGATGGATGCGCGAATGGCGGCGATCGCGCTTTCTCAGCCAATGATTTGATTAACTCGTAATCATGGAGACTTTAGCAAAGTGGCAGGATTAGCAATAGAAAATTGGACAATTTGAAGTAGGGGAATGTAGATAGCGATCGCTCTTATTAAATGACTCTTCAAATCTAGGCGATCGCTCTCATTGTTCGGTGTTCTCTGTGTCCCTGTGGTGAAAAATCCCCAGGGTGATTTTATCGAGAAATAGAGGGGCGATCGATTATCATAAATAGACCGATTTAACTCATTGCTTCAGAGTAAACCATCAGTCTTGAAGTTCAGGAACCCGATCGCTTTCATATTGTTCAATTAAAACACCGAGAATATCCATCAGTGAAGCCAGAGGATGTGCTTCATCTTCGCCAACTTCATCAATCAGGCGATCGAGCCAATCAACCAGATCTTGATAACTGGCTTCATCGCGGGGAATGACTAATTTAGTTGCTAGGGGCTGCCACAATTTTTGAGTTTCATCAATGCTCAACATTTTTACTCTCTCCATTTTCCTCGATCATACTCTGCATGAGTCAAAACTGCCCGAATATAAATTTTTTGTCGATTATAGTGAATCGCCGCTATTAACCGTACTTTGTTCCCACCAATATTAAACACTGTGAGGTTATCAACTTGGTCAGCACTGGGAAACTCGTTACGAAGTTCAACAAAGGAATTAAATGTTCCTGATTTCACCAGTTGATATCAACGAGCCAATGCGCTTTCTGTGTCCGGGTACTTTGCTGCAAATTCATTGAGCCGTTTGCGTGTGATAACGTGCATAATGAAACTCAGGGATATTACCCAATTATATCATCGGTTTTAATGTCTGCGTCGCGCTCCTTAAATTTCCTCTCCCAAGAACGAAAAAGGCGATTTCCTCTGCGAATCTTAAAGAGTTAGTCAGGAAGTAGGTTGGGTTGAGGAAGGAAACCCGATGCCCACAAATATTTACCCTAGAAACTCAACGATTCTCTCCGGGATGTAAAAGCGATCGCCCTCCAATTGCGGATACCATATCCCCTGAGACTCAGAAACCTTCTGTGAGAGTTTCTGCATCCTCACAGAGATTGTGCCAGAAAATCGGTTTCTGAGGTACAATTGCTGTAAACCAAAAATCTCAACCCTGCTTGTCCAGACAATATCTATATGAACAGTCAAGAAATCACTGCCATATTTGATGGTCAATCCTTGCAATTAGAATCGCCCTTAAACCTAGAAGTAGGAACAAGAGTCAGCACCCCCGGCTGAAGCACGGGGGCTTCCTGCCCCCCGCTTTCAGGTAGCTC
>NZ_JARPLU010000101.1:0-19264 GCF_032349615.1 Limnospira sp. PMC 1279.21
TCATCCTTGCTCTCTTGAGACAAGGTTTTCATGCTCCAGTGCTGTTCGTATAATCTCACCTACCCAGATTGGCAAGCTGCTAATCTGTAGCACCGGGCGGCTTTATTCATAAAGTCGTGAGTAATTCAGAATTTACAGGGGAGGCGCGCCCCCGCCATTAACAATTAATAATTGTTACACATTTATCATAATTCCTCTTGACAAATCTCCTAACTTGACGTATCCTAGGATAATGGGAAACAGTG
This sequence comes from Limnospira sp. PMC 1279.21, assembly GCF_032349615.1. Classification (NCBI taxonomy): domain Bacteria; kingdom Bacillati; phylum Cyanobacteriota; class Cyanophyceae; order Oscillatoriales; family Sirenicapillariaceae; genus Limnospira; species Limnospira sp. PMC 1279.21. The sequence continues at coordinate 246 of NZ_JARPLU010000101.1, forward strand.
CCACTATATATGGTATAATCAGAGGTCTATGGTAAATTTTCCCTGCCCTAGGATGGGGTTTTTAGCCACCGCCAAGATTTGTATGAGCCTAGATCTGCAACCAGAAAACCATTAAAGTTAATTGAAAGCCGATTATCAATTATCCAGATGAATAATAAACAGGTACTAATCACTGGCGGAACTGGGGGACTAGGTTTAGGAGTGACCCCCCTAGTGCTTAACCAAAAAGCTAAGGTCACGATACCCTATCGCAGTGAAGCAGAAGTCGATCGCCTTAAAGGTATCCTTTCCCCGACGGACTTTGAGCAAATTCGGTTTGTGGCGGTCGATCTCACGGACGAAAACGCGGTTAGTAAACTGATTAATGATATGGGTCGGGTTGATGTTCTGATTCATCTAGTGGGGGGTTTCTCCATGGGGGCTACCCACGAATATAGCTATGATAGCTGGAAACAAGACATAGACCTTAACTTAAATACCACATTCCTTGTATGCAAGCACAGCCTAGCTAAAATGCGACAAAATAACTACGGTAGAATCGTGACGGTAGGGAGTCGTGGTGCTATAGACCCAGCCGGACAATTAGCGGCTTACTGTGCTTCTAAGGCGGCGGTAGTGGCTTTAACTAAAGCGATCGCAGATGAAACCAAAAACACCAATATCACCGCCAACTGTGTGCTTCCCAGCGTCATTGACACCCCCAGCAACCGCGAAGCCATGGGTAGTGATAACGCTCACCAATGGGTAACACCCCAATCTCTAGGAGAGGTGATCTGCTTCTTAGCTTCAGAAGCCGCCAAAGACCTACGCGGTGCTGCTATTCCCGTCTACGGCAACATTTAAGCCTACATTCCCGTAGCGTCAGAAGCGACCATATCCAAACCCACCCAGATGGATATATTCTGACGCACCAGCACCACCTAGGTTTTTTGAGCCATATCCAAAATGTCAACCTCTACCAACCTTTCTGGGTCTGACCTGCTACTTTTAACGGGGGTTTGATGAATAGGAATCTCTACTCCCAATTCTGTTCCTTGGTGGGGGGTTGACCGACAAATCAATTGACCTTGATGCAGTTGGGTGATAATCTGATAACTAATTGATAACCCTAATCCCGTACCTTTCCCGACAGGTTTGGTCGTAAAAAACGGGTTAAAAATGTGAGGACAAACTTGGTCACAAATTCCTGAGCCATTATCTTTAATGGAAATCCTAATAGACTTGTGATCAATGAGTTGGGTAGAAATTATAATTTGGCTATAATGTGGGGAGTTGCGGTCTGGGGGTGGTTTTTGGTCGGATTCTACTAAAGCATCGATCGCATTACTAATCAAGTTCATAAATACCTGATTAAGTTGACCTGGATAACATTCTATTAAAGGTAAGTTTCCATAGTCTCGGATTACCTCGATTTTACCAGATTGTAAGGAAGTTTCTAAGCGATCGCGTAAAATCACTAAAGTGCTTTCAATACCTTCGTGAATATCCACCGCTTTGCACCCCGACTCATCCAACCGCGAGAAATTGCGTAGGGATTTAACAATCTTTAAAATCCGTTGAGTCCCTTTACGCATGGAATCTAACAAATTCTCTAAATCCTCTACCACAAAATCCAGATCTATTTCTGCTTTAAACTCTTCAATTTCTGGCGATGAGTCTGGATATGCTGTTTCATACATTTGGACTAGCTGCAATAAAGTCTCAATATATTCTTCAGCATGAACCAAATTGCCATCAATAAAGGTAACCGGGTTATTAATTTCATGAGCTATCCCGGCTACTAATTGACCGAGACTGGACATTTTTTCCGTTTGTATTAACTGAAGTTGAGTATTTTTTAATTGACGAAATGCCTCTTCTAATTCCTGGTTTTTCAGGGATAATGCGGCTTCGGCTTGTTTCCGATGGTGAATTTCTTGGCTGAGTTGATCAATTTTTTGATTTAAGACGGCAAAATCTAAATTGGCGGCTGCACTATTTTGTAAACGCAGTAAAATCAAAGCCGGAGATTCATGGGAAGCTGGTTGAATTACCGCACCCTCCGCACGACAGCTTAAATGCTCATCATTGGGGAGGATAAAATTTAAGGAACCGAAGGAGAATTGACGATTTCTGGCGCAGGTTTTTAAATATTCAAGAACTGAATCATGGGGGTTTTCAACAATTTCTAATAAATTCTTACCTCGTAGGTCTTTACTGCGACAATTAAGAAGTTTAGCAACCGGACGATTTGCTGCCAAAATATCACCGCTAACTGTAGCCAAAATTAACGGCTCTGGCAATACAGAAGCCACCTCTAAAAACTGTTCCGGTGTCATCTTTCTTATATTCCAAAATACTCCCGACCTTCGGCATCTTCGGCATCTTCCGTCTGTTGAAGATACACAACTACTCGACAGCCTGAATGACCTTGAGCAATAGTTTCCTGTAATTCTACTTTCGCATAACCGAGATTATCCGCAGCAATTGACCCAAATACATTAGAGGTCATCATACACATAGAAGGACGATTTAAGACCTTATCTCCAAAGGGACAAACTCGATTCCCAAAAACTATTTTTTCGTCGTCTTCTTCAATGACATAAAAATCGCCGTTAATGCGTCGCTTGAGGTCTACCAACACTTGAGCGACTTGTGAACGGGAGAGTTGAGAAAGTTGCAGGGCTGATTTATAATCTTGCTCAATGGCTCTACCCATTGACTGACCGACAACGCTGATAAAACCGGATGCTTCTTGTAAGCCGACAACGTTTTCCAGTGTCCCAGCGAGTTCTCTGATTAAGGTACGGAGAAAAATATCTCGTTCCAGGGGAATATCTAACTCCGTGAAAGATTGGTTGTTATCAGGGGATGAATGGGTAAGATTACTCATATTCCTGTGATTTGGTTAAGACTGATGTGCTTATTGACGTGACCCTAGGGAGATTATCGCATAAATAACTTGTATATGTCCACCGCTGAGATATTTATGCTGACCGGGTGGCTGGAGGAACAGAGATTGATTATGATTAGGGGGTTGATGAATGTTTTAGGTATGGGAACTGCCGATATATTTAAACTTCCAGAGAAAACCGGATATAAAATTAGTAAAAATGTGAGCCACAATGGGCACGACAAGGTTGCCTGTAGCTAAGGCACTATAGCCTAAAATTACTCCCACTAGGGTAGCCCAAATAATGTAAGGCCACTGTTGAGAACCGCTGAAATGGAGTAAGCCAAAAAAGATGCTGGAAACGACTAAACCCAGGGGATTCAACCCAATGGCTGCGAAAATTACACCCCGAAATAGTAACTCTTCACTGAGACCGGGAAGCAATCCCAACCAAATTAAATCTGGCCAGATTAAGGGGGTGAGAATTAGTTTTAAATAAATATCGGCACTGCGACTATAAGCCGGCCAAAGACGATAGAGAATTGCACTAGCCCCAGTAATTCCTACACCGATCGCTAATCCTTGAATTATGCCCAAAGTGGTGATTTCCACAGGTAAGATATAAAAATCACCAAAGAAAGACACGACTTTAGCAATGACTAGCAACAATAGGGCTGTCCCCCCCATGGCGATTAAAATTTGGGTACGGGTAAAGGATTCAAATTCTGGCTGATTGGGGATTTTTTCCACGATGATATTAGGGCTGGAGTATGGTTCTGTTAAGGGGTGTGCAGTCGGTTGAGAGTTGTTAGATTTGGTCTGAGGGCTTGATGATTAACTCCCTGTCGCCATGTTACCAAAACTCCGATCGCCTCTAAATATGATTTTACCGGGACGGTCTTAATACCGATCGCCTCTGGGGGGGTTGCCATAGTGGTGCGATTTTCGGCTACGGTGATCATCAGTTTGGCACTATTAGCAAAACTCAGGATAGCACTACCACCACAGGCCGTTTCTGGAACTACCACCGCATCAACTTGATTAGCCCAGATGCTATCAGGTGCTGTCAACCGAGACTGGACATATTGGGGCGCACGACTCAACCCGGCTAATACACAGGGAAGGAATGTATAGCCTATTTCTTCCGCCGCCGAACGGGGTGATAAATGGGGGTCTAGGGGTAAAGGTAACAGAGCGGGAGCGTGGGCGCAGGGGATGCGAAAATGTCGGACAATGAGATGGCTAATAATAGCCTCCGCTCCAGCGAGAGGATCAACACCCTGTCCCTGTCGATACTGGCTGAGAGCCACACTGCCTTCATCATCGGGAAATCTAGCCACCACTGCGATCGCTTCCGCTCCCGCTTTATCGATCAACTGTTTTGCCCCCCGCAGTAAACTATCTGGGTTGCCAATGGTTCCCCAAGAAGCACCAGAGGGGGCTATTCTTAGCTCTACGTTGAGGGGAGCATCGGTAATGACATAATCAGTCATATTGATGCCCAGAGTCGCTCTAGCGCCATCCGCCGCCTGTAGGTGTCGCAGTTGCAATTCTGGTTCCATACCGCGATCGAGTAATAGTCCCACTCGGTTACTGTGGACGGGTTGGAGTCCCCAACACCCCGCCGCCATTTGGTCTAGCGCATATCCTTCCACATAGAGGGCATTAGGTATAGGCCAGTACAACTGAGCGCCGTTAAGGACGTTGGGATGGGTGATTAACCTATCACAGACTCCAGATAGCGATCGAGCAATGGGTAAGGCATCCCCCGCATAGCCACCCAAATCCGCCCCTATTCCAGTAGGGACTATCATTACCACAGTAAAGGGGCGAGCCATGATTGTCTATTGAGGCTGACCGGGATGGTCGCCTGTCGTGACAACTGCTTCTACATGGGCGATTTGGCGGTCAGTATCCACCTTGGTAATCGCCCAGCGCAGGGGTTCGCCCCGGCTTTCTAATTCGGTGGCGATCGCTTCTTGTAAAGCCTTTGGGGATTCAGTTAAATCTATTTCAGCAGTAATAAAGTGGGTAGTCATTTCTCGTCAATTCAAAAATCCTATGAACTTGCACCAAATTGGCGCTGATAGACCTCTTCTTCCTTTCCGGTTTCCACCTTCAAATCTGAGCGCGGATGGGCTATACACAGCAATACATAGCCCTGTGCTTGCAGATCGGGGCTCAACCCCATACCCTCACTCTGATCAACTTCTCCTTCCAGGATTTTAGCAGCACAGGTAGTGCAAACTCCAGCATTGCAGGAATTTGGTAAACTAAACCCCGCCTCTTCCGCTACTTGCAGGATATACTTATCCGACGGCACATCAATCTCGTGAATTTGGCCCTCGTGGTGAATCTCCACCCTATAGGTGTTAGACATGATTGGGTTAATACTCCTTCCACATTGAACAATCAGTTTTATAGTTTACAATGACAGGGTCAAATATATCCCTGATTGTTCGCTGAACCTAACCATTCAGGATAATAGCGCCCGCCGGGTTAACTTCCTCTATTGCAACTTTATCGGAAATTATTGTTCTGTATGATAGAGTAATTCCAGGTTTTTGTTATAAACTTTTTGGGTAAAAGTCAGAAACCTTGTAGATCTACTTTTGGTCGTTATCACCTATAAGTTTAACCGGCCTTCCCTCCATTGTGCTTTGACCTTCTTGCCTAATCTGGGTATGGCTCCCGGGTTATCCCATTCAAGTTCAATAATTGGTCTAGCATTAACAGATGAATCGATTTGATAGTCAACTTTGGAGACGATTTCTCAGCATCGCACAACCGTTTTTTTATCCCCTAGGACCTGGTAGTGGCAGGGTTTTTTTGTTATTGATGTTGCTGCTGCTGGTTTTCTTGTTTGGGGTCGCTTTTGTGTTGGTCACCGCCGTTACTTTCGCTAGTCAACTGCTGTTTCCTGAGTTTTTTAATCGCATCGCTCCCGGCTTATTGGAAACTATACAAGGGGTGATTTATTCTCCCTCTATTATAGTCGTGGCTTTGATGCTGCTTGTACCCGCCATGGTATTCTACTGGTATCGCCGTCAATGGTTGACTCGCTGGCAACCTTGGGCTTTTTTGAGTGTCCTGCTATTTATTTCTTTGGCTGTTAGTGGCTTAAATGTCATTATTAGCTATGTGGGAAACTTTTTTATGACCGCTCTCTCAGAGAGAAATGAGGAGGAATTTTGGCGGTTTCTGTTTGTTTATGCTGGTGTCTTTGTCGTGGGTACTCCCATCGTGGTTCTCTATGGTTACACACGCGATCGCCTCGGTAACTATTGGAGGAAATGGTTAACTAATCGATTTCTGGATAATTATTTTCAGAATCGCTCCTACTATGAAATAGACTCCCATAAAGATATTGATAACCCTGACCAACGTATCTCTGAGGATATTCGGGCTTTTACGATTACTAGCCTCCGATTTTTACTGATTATTTTAGGCGCGGTAATTGATGTAATTTCCTTCACGGGTATTCTGTGGTCTATTTCTAAACAATTGTCCCTGTTCCTGTTAATTTATGCCGTATTTGGTACAGGGGTCACAGTCTTATTAGGTCGGCGCTTAATTACCCTCAATTTTAATCAGCTTAAACTGGAGGCAAATTTCCGTTATGGTTTAGTCCATGTCCGCGACAATGCCGAATCTATCGCCTTTTATCAGGGAGAAAACCGCGAATCTCAGCAGGTTAAAAATAGGTTTTTCCAAGCCTTTAATAATTTTAACCTCCTGATTGGTTGGCAGAGAAATGTAGATTATTTCACTACTGGGTATCGCTATCTTGTGATTATTTTACCCTCTCTGATTATGGCTCCTCTGTATTTTGCCGAACAAATCAGATTTGGAGATATTACCCAGGCGGGTTTTGCCTTTTCTCAAGTGTTAAGCGCTTTTTCGATTGTGGTCAGTCAAATTGAACCCTTGAGTAGATTTGCGGCGGGTATTAATCGTTTGACTGGGTTCTCCGAAGCCCTGGAAGTGAGCGATCGCACCCCCACAGGGAAACCTCAAATTGACCTCATGATAGACTCTCCTTTGGCGGTGAAAAATCTCACCTTAGAAACTCCTAACTATCAGAAAACATTGGTGCGGGATTTATCCCTAGAGTTAGCACCCGGTGAGGGTTTATTAATTGTTGGTCAAAGTGGAGTAGGGAAAAGTTCCCTATTACGAGGAATCGCGGGTTTATGGCGATCGGGAACTGGGGTGCTAGTGCGTCCGGAACTTAGCGAAATGCTATTTCTCCCCCAGCGTCCTTATATGATTCTGGGAACCCTGCGAGAACAATTACTCTATCCTAACTCCCATCTAAACATCGACGACACCGAATTAGAATCCGTTTTGAAACTCGTTAATCTGGGTGATTTAAGCGATCGTGTTGGTAGCTTTGATGTAGAATTGGATTGGGCTAATGTTCTCTCCCTCGGAGAACAGCAACGCCTCGCCTTTGCTCGTCTGTTGCTCACTCAACCTCGCTATGCTATCCTTGATGAAGCTACCAGCGCCCTTGATATGAAAAATGAGGAGTTGCTGTATCAAAAACTCAACCAGATGAACACTACTTACGTTAGTGTCGGACACCGGATGAGTTTACTGCAATATCATCACCACGTTTTAGAGTTGATGGAAGACCAAAAATGGCGTTTAATATCCCCACAGGAATATCAAGCAGACCTGAATTTATTTGCGGGATAGTCTCCGTTTTTGACCGCTTCTGATTTCGCCGTCATTATCCGGGGGGTGTTTCTTCCAGGGACTCATAAAAGCGACATCGATCGCAGGGTCCCTGGGGATTTACCGCACAGCGAAATAACTCCGATCGCGCATTAAACCGACAACTAGCATCCCCTATTACCCAATGTCCATTGACTAAACTCTTCTCCTGGGGTTCTTCAGCCGACTGTACATATAGAGCAATTTTACTTAGGCGGTAACGACCTGATTTTAAATGATAACGGTGTCGGCGTTCCAAAACTGCATAGGTTTGACCCTCTAAAACCAAATAATGGCCAGGTTGGGGAGTCCAATCAAAACACACATTTCCTAGGGACTTACGCGGCTCGGTTAAAATTACTTCTGTTGGTAGTGAATATGATTCCATGAATTTCCCCAATTTTCACAAAACACCTGCCCAATTGTATCTTAAAATATACCCCCAGAAGCTGAACCAAGATTGGTCCACTTTTCTGGCAAAATGTCAAGGGTCTTAGGTAGTCCCTCCCGCTTCCCCACTGACCCGAATAATTCCCGGAAATCCCCAATTATCGATGATTTCAGGCGATCGGGAACTGTGATTTTCCCCGCCGGGAGTTTGAGATTTGCCTATTTCATGTCAAGATAAAAAACTGTCTGTTCTAGTGAGTGTCGCTGGGTGGTCGCACAACTATCGCAGCCACTTCTGTAGGCATTTTTACCGAAATACATGAGTTGGAATTTATGAAAGTCGGCGATCGTGTTCGCGTCAAAGAGTCAGTGATTATCTATGTCAATCCCGAACACCGCAATCAACCTTCTGATGCTAAGGGATTGGAGGGGGAAATTGTATCCATCCTAACAGACTGGAATGGTAGACCTATTACCCCTAATCTGCCTGTTATAGTACAGTTTAACCCCAAGTTTAAGGTTCACTTCAGAGAGGAGGAGTTAGAAGTGATTGAGGAGAGTTAGAAACTATCTGGGGAACTATTGGGGACAAAGAGACATCAGTTGACCGTTTCTTGAGTCCCTCACCCCGGCAGCTTTAGTGGCGACCCCGCAAAAACCACCCCAGCAGGTTAAAATCACCTAGCATTTTCTGCATCTCTTGACGGTGGCGATTGGCTGTCTCATAATACCACTGGCAATAGCGATCGAAGTCCTCACGATATTCGACTTCCTGATAAAATTCCCGTGTTGTCGTCGTGGCTTCTAATGCTTCTATGATTTCCCCTGGGGGTGGCGGCGCTTGTGGAATTATGTGTTCCCAGTTGGAGTGCATAATCTTTCTGGCTAAGGTTGACTTTTCCGTACATCAAGCAGGGGTCGCTGTTAGTAAAATCCAGGCGATCGCTAAACCGATGGCTACAAACAGCTTTAATATGACCCCTTTACCTGTCTTTAATTTCTCTTTCACCGATTCATAGAACCGAGTTACTTTCGGTTAGAAATAGCCTCCACATCATATCACCGCCTAGATTTTTTGTCAACCTGTTGGTGAGAGTTTAGAAACCCGGTTTCTCACCAGCCATCTCTTGGGGAAGGAGAAACTCTCCTAGAAACCGGGTTTCTCCTGGGGTGGGTGAGAGTTTAGAAACCCGGTTTCTCACCAGCCATCCCTTGGGGAAAGAGAAACTCTCCTAGAAACCGGGTTTCTCCTGGGGTGGGTGAGCGAAAAAAACTGCCCCGGTTTCACCAGAGCAGTTTTAAATTAGAACTCAGAAGTTACTTAGTATCCTAAACGGAACTCTATTTAGCCTGAGCGACTTCCATGATATCATCAACCAAAACGCCAGACTCTTCCATCTTGCCAATGTCGAGGATGGTCTTAATCACAGAGTCGGGGTTCAAACTCATCGAGTCAATACCCAACTCAACCAAGAACCGAGCAAACTCTGGATAGTCACTAGGCGCTTGACCACAAATACCAATCTTGCGACCATATTTCTTAGCTGCTTTGATGGCGATCGTGACCATCCGACGTACCGCCTCATTGCGTTCGTCAAAGATATGAGCCACCAGTGCGGAGTCACGGTCCAAGCCTAGAGTTAACTGGGTCAAGTCGTTCGAGCCGATGGAGAAGCCATCGAACACTTGAGCGAACTCATCAGCAAAGATGACATTACTCGGCAATTCGCACATCACATAAACCTGGAGGCCGTTTTCGCCCCGTTTCAGGCCATATTTCTCCATTTCAGCCAACACCTTGCGGCCTTCATCAGGAGTCCGACAGAAAGGAATCATCGGCACCACATTGGTCAGACCCATTTCGTCGCGCACCCGTTTCAGAGCCACACATTCCAGACCGTAGGCTTCCCGGTAGTTGGGGTCGTAGTAACGGGATGCACCCCGCCAGCCGATCATCGGGTTCTCTTCTTTGGGTTCAAACTGACGACCACCTAACAGGTTGGCGTATTCGTTACTCTTGAAGTCCGACATCCGCACAATCACTGGGTTCGGATAGAAAGCCGCTGCGATCGTGCCAATACCATGAGCCAGTTTATCAACAAAGAAGTCCGGCTTATGATCATAGAGTTTGGTCAGTTCGCCAATTTCCCGCTTAACTGATTCATCTTCCAGTTGGTCATACTTGAGCAACGCCAAGGGGTGAGCCTTAATATGATTAGCGATAATAAACTCAAGACGAGCCAAACCTACACCATCGCAGGGAATAGATGCCAAACCAAAGGCTTCTTCTGGGTTCCCCACATTCATCAGAATTTGAGTGCGGGTCTTAGGTAAGTTGTCCAGAACAGTTTCGTTCACATCAAAGGGCACTAACCCTTCATACACCCGTCCTTCTTCCCCTTCCGAACAGGAAACTGTAATGTCTTGTCCGGTCTTGACCACTTCCGTAGCATCTCCGCAACCAACGATCGCCGGAATACCCATTTCACGAGCAATAATCGCCGCGTGACAAGTCCGACCGCCAGCGTTAGTGACAATAGCACTGGAACGCTTCATAATCGGTTCCCAGTCGGGGTCAGTCTTGTTGGTAACTAATACTTCTCCCGGTTGGAAATCATCAATCCGGTGAACATCCATAATTACCCGTGCTTTACCCTGACCGATCATTTCGCCAACTGCACGACCGCGAGATAGCACGTTGCTAGTTCCGTTGAGTTTGTAAGACCGCAGGACACTGCCCGATTTTTGGGATTGTACCGTTTCTGGACGTGCTTGGACGATGAACAGTTCACCCGTGACACCATCTTTCGCCCACTCAATATCCATAGGTGTATAGCACCCACGAACTGTTGAGTAGTGATTTTCGATGATAACCGCCCATTCAGCCAGCTTCAGGATTTCATCATCTGTAATACAGAACTTCTCGCGTTCGGAAACTGGGACGCTTACGTTTTTGGTGAGTTTCGTGCCACCAATGTCGTAAACCATCTTCAGTTCTTTTGTGCCTAAGCGCTTCTCTAGGATAGGACGGAATCCTTGTTTCAGAGTAGGCTTGAATACAAAGTATTCATCAGGGTTAACTGCACCTTGTACCACGTTTTCCCCTAAACCATAGGCCGCTGTCACTAGGGCAGCATTCTTAAAGCCCGTTTCTGTGTCAATTGAGAACATGACACCGGAGGAAGCTAGGTCAGACCTAACCATTTTCTGTACACCCACCGACAAGGCAACATCGAAGTGATCAAAGCCTTTAATTGTCCGGTAGGAAATCGCCCGATCTGTAAAGATGGAAGCAAAACACTTATGGCAAGATTTTAAGACTGTATCTTCCCCATAAACGTTTAAGTATGTTTCTTGCTGACCTGCAAAACTCGCATCAGGCAAGTCTTCTGCTGTAGCACTAGACCGCACCGCTACGTCAATATCACTGGCATAGCGTTTGCATTCTTCCTTATAATCTGAATCGAACTTCTCACAGAATTCTGCTGAAGTCCCGTAACGTTCACACAGTTTTCTGTAATAACTAACAATTGCTTCTTCAAGTTCTGGAGGGAAGGGGGTATCTAGGATCAAAGCGCGAGCCTGCTTACCCCGCTGCCGCAGGTTGGGCATATCTTCTACATCTAGATCCGAGAACAGTTCGCGTAGTTTGACTTCTAAGCCCGCTTTTTCGATAAAGTAGCGATAAGCATAGGCCGTGGTAGCAAAACCTGTGGGAACGCTAACCCCTTGGGAGCCTAGCTGTTGGATCATCTCCCCTAGGGATGCGTTTTTTCCACCTACTAATGGAACATCGACAATTCCTACTTCCTCAAACCACAGTACGAATGCTTTTTCTTTATTTTCAACCATTATGAAATTCCTCCAAACTTGAATAACAGTCTGGTAGAGAGTACAGCCAAATCTTTCTACACTTCCAGAATATTCAGTCTTACTGATACTCTGATTTTCATGCAAATAGACTATCTGGCAATAGGTATGGCAAACCTTATTGCTCCAAAACTCAGCATTTAGACTTAGTTAATTTTGGTTTGACTGTCGATCTACAGGCTGAGATTTTTTTTCGTCACAGAGGGTTTTTTTTCCCTCTGTTTATAGAGTATTACTTTCTATAAAAATTACAATATAGTTTACTAAAGTTATCTTAGTTACCCAAAGTACAAAAATATTGCTATGATGGAAATACAGCCGCTTATTAAAAAAGTTTAAAACTTCTGTGGCGGTTGGTAACCACTAAAGTAAACCTTAAAATTTGTTAAAATGAAAGTTACAAAACATTGCGAAAACTCCCAAGCAGGCCCAATGTCAACTAGTTCGGAAAACTCTACTGAGACCGAACAGCCTTGTCCTATAGAATATATATTGGATAGAATTAATAGTAAGTGGTCTTTTTTAATTTTGCGGGAACTTTTGATAGATAACCGCCGTACTCATCAACTACAGGAAGCACTTCCGATTAGTACGAAAACCTTGACAATTCGGTTGAGGGAATTAGAAAAATATGGTATGATAGAAAGGAAGGTTTATCCAGAAATACCCCCTAGGGTAGAATATTCTCTCACACCTAGGGGACGAAATATCAAGCCAGTCATTGATGCCCTACAAGAGGCAGGAGAAGCTTGGTTATCTGATGAACAGGTAGTCGGAGGTAGTTAAACCTCGACTTTTACGCCTCTCCAGAAGGCGATATAACCTTGGATCTTCTGGGCAGCGGGTAATGGGCTAGGATAATACCAAGCAGCATCTTTGTTAACTTCGCCTCCCACCTCCAGGGTATAGTAACTAGCGACCCCCTTCCAGCCACAGGTGGTGTGGGTGTCGCTATTTCGGAAGTATTCTTTTTTAATGGAGTCTGGGGGGAAATATTGATTGCCTTCGACGACTTCACAATTATTGCTTTCGGCAATAACGACCCCATTCCAAATTGCTTTGGCCATAAAATTTTCCTAAACTCAAGTTTTGTGATGGCTTAATTATACATAGTTTTTGATGGTTGGTGAGGGGATAACTTCTAACCTGCTTCTTTTCAACAATTATGATGTTGGCGCTGGAGATAGTCTTCGAGTGCGGCTACGGACATGGGTTGAGCGAGTAGATATCCTTGGATGGTTTGATATTTGAGGTTTTGTAGTTGTCTGAGTTGACCTTGGGTTTCGACCCCTTCAGCTACTAAGTTGATATCTAAACAGTTGGCCATTAAGGCGATCGTTCTGACAATTTCAACACTTTTCTGATCTCGTTCCATACCGCTAATAAATGATTTATCAACCTTAATGGTGTCGAAGGGGAAATTGTGGAGATAGCTTAAAGATGAATACCCGGTGCCAAAATCATCTATACATAGGTTAATTTTACGGGATTTGATTTGTTTTAAGATGTCGGTAATATCTTCGGCATTATTCATTAAGGCGGTTTCGGTAATTTCGAGTTGAATTTGTTGGGGGGGGAATTTCAGTAACTTTTAAGATATGATCAATTTGGCTTAATAAATTGGGCTGCATCAGTTGTATCACGGAAACATTAATGTTAATAAACATGGAGGCGACCTGGGGAAATTGCGATCGCCACTGTTGAAATTGCCAACAAGCCTGACCAAATCCCCAGGTTCCCAAGGGAATAATAAAACCGGTTTCTTCCGCCAAAGGAATAAATTCAAAGTTAGAAATAAGCTGAGTGTTATTATACCATCTAATCAGGGATTCAAAGCCGACTATTTTGAGGGTCTCAGCGCCGAAAATTGGTTGATAATAAAGCTGAAACTTACGGTCATTAAAGTCTCGTCTCATTTGATTATCCAACTCTAGCTGACGACTAGCATAGGCTTTAAATTCGTGATTAAATATCGTATAACTTGTATTGGGGGAACGGCGACATTGATGCACAGCTAATTCTGCTGCTTGTAACATTTATTCGGGATTTTCCCCACAGTCATAACTCAAAGCCAACCCCATTTTTACCTGTTTAAAAAGTTCATGTTCTGAGAGATTAAATGGTTGAATAAACAGATGGCTAATATAATTGAGAATTTGATGGGCTGATTCCAAGTCTCCTACCTGTTCCCAGAGAATGATAAACTCATCAGCCATACCGACTCTAGCAATCATGACGGCATCAGGAAGATAGGTAGTCAGGCGGTTAGTGATAGCGATTAATAGCTGTTATGAGAATTCATATCCCAGGGTATATTTAATGGATTTGAAATGGACAACATCAAGGTGAATAACTGCAAATGTATGATTTTATGGGTGAGTTTGTTTTAATAAAGACTCCAGTTTATCTAACAAGAAAGACCGCCAAGGCAGTTTAGTCAAAGAGTCATATTCAATGTAGCTTCTCAGTTGCTTTTGTAACTTAATATATTCGGTAATTTTGCTTAAAATTATCAGTAATTGCATGGTTTTTTTGGATGCCATTTTATGGTTCATTTCCTGAAGCGATCGCTGATATTTTTGGAGAAGCTGATATAATAAAAGGCTGGTAATAGCCATAAATATTAAGCCTTTGAAAGTAGTCAGATAAGTAAACTGGCTATAATTACCAATAATAGTTTCTATAGCCTGATCAGAAATGAGTATCCAGACCGCGCCAATAACAGCGTAACTAAGGACTATTCGACGAGGGAGGTCTTTGGTTAATGTATGTATATTCATGGTCAAAGCCATTGACAAGGTAAACATCAGAGCATAGACTCTGTTATGGTGAAACCAGGATGGCTCACCATTATGGAGTCTTACCCATTAACAGTATTCTATCTGAGATGCTACAATGTCCAGTGTTTATGGAATTAATGGGAGTGACAATGTGTGCCTAGATTCGCTTGAATAGCAGTAATTGCTACTGTATTAACAATATCGGTGACGGTGCAACCGCGACTCAAATCATTAACGGGTTTTTTCAATCCCTGCAAAATTGGTCCGATCGCCACAGCATTAGCTGATCGCTGTACAGCCTTGTAAGTATTATTCCCGGTATTCAAATCGGGAAAAATAAAAACCGTGGCACGACCAGCCACCTGGCTATCAGGTAGCTTAGTTTTAGCGACACTCTCATCAATAGCAGCATCATACTGGATCGGGCCTTCAATTTTCAAGTCGGGGCGCAGTTGACGAGCGATGATGGTAGCTTGCTTAACCTTTTCGACATCCTCACCCTGTCCGGATTCTCCAGTAGAATAAGACAACATAGCCACCCTAGGTTCAATGCCAAACATTTGAGCAGTCAAAGCGGAACTGATAGCAATATCAGCCAATTGTTGAGGATTAGGATTAGGATTTACGGCACAGTCGCCATAAACCAAAATCCGATCTTCCAACCCCATTAAAAAGACACTAGAGACAATAGAAGTACCGGGAATGGTGCGAATAAACTCCAAAGCGGGGCGGATCGTGTGACCTGTGGTATGGACTGCTCCCGACACCATACCATCAGCGTGTCCCTTATAAACCATCATGGTACCAAAATAGCTAACATCGAGCATGACATCATAGGCCCCGTCTTTAGCAATACCCTTATGTTTACGGAGATTAAAATAGGTTTCAGCATAGTCTTCATACCAGGGGGATCTAGCCGGATCAATAATCTGGACTTGGGATAAATTCAAACCGAGGGCGGCAATACGTCCGCGAATTTCTGCTTCTGAACCTAATAAGGTAATATCTGCGACTCCCCGCCGCCACAAAATCTCAGCGGCTTGTAAAATCCGATCTTCGCGTCCTTCGGGTAGAACAATATGCTGTCGATTAGCTTTAGCCCTTTGAATCAATTGATACTCAAACATGATCGGAGTCATGCGAGAGGGACGGGAAACCTGTATGCGCTCCTCAATTTGACCCAAGTTGACATGAGTTTCAAATAACCCCAAAGCTGAGGCAATTTTGCGATCGTTGTCTGGGGTAATAGCACCATGTACCCGGTCTACATTCATGGCAGTTTCGTAGGTATCAGTCTTAACTGTGATCATGGGAACTGCCCAATGGGGACATCCATCGATGAGGCTTTGGATAGTGGCTGGTAGTTCCAGACCGCCACTAAGAATAATTCCGGCAATATTAGGATAGTTCTCGGAAGTAGCGGCGACGGCGCAGGCGAGAATAATATCAGCCCGATCGCCTGGGGTAATAATTAGGCTACCTTCTTTGAGGTATTTGAGGAAATTGGGAACTTGCATGGCGGCGACGCGCAAATCAAAAACCTCGCGGTTAAGGCGATCGTCGGATGGGCCATAGATTTGTTGACCGCCGAGTTTCTGGGCAATTTCGGCGACTGTGGGTTTAGCTAAAATGGGTTCTTCTGGAATGACAAATAGGGGATCTGGAAATTTCCAGAGAGTTGTCAACTGTTCCATAATTCCTGGAACATTGTGGTTATCGACACGGTTAACTACAGTAGCGGCGATCGCGCAACCTTCTTCAATAAAGGCTTCCCGTTCGGCTAGTAAGGCACTCATTAATTGATTGGGGGTTTTACCGCTACCGCTGGCTACAATCAAAATGGGACAACCTAGGTGGTTAGCAAATCGGACGTTAAAATCAAACTCGAAGGCGGAAGCGATATCAGTAAAATCGGTTCCCTCGCAGACTACAAAATCACAATCTTGCTCAACGGCTTTATATTTTTCGATGACTTGCTTAATGACTTCATCATAGCGACCCTCACCAATCAAATTTTGAGCTTCTTCGTGGGTGAGAGCATAGTAAGATTCATAGGGTAGGGCTTGGTGTAGGCGACTGCGAACTAATTGGATATCTCTGTCAGGAGTGGTGTGACTACGAATAATGGGACGGAAAAATCCCAATTTTTGAATTCGTTTGGAAAGCAATTCTATGATTCCGAGTACGACTAGGGATTTGCCACTCCCGGGTTCAATGGTAGCAATGTAGAGGTTCTCAGCCATTCCTTTCACTCCTAGTTATGTCCTGCCCTCCCATGCTACACCAATGAAAACTTACCCGATCTGTGGGGGGAGAAAGACCGGGTGAATAGGAATTATGGATTGGGCGCTAGTGGGTTAAGTTTAGCGCCATTTGGCGATCAGTTGGCCGGGTTTACTGGGGTCTCCGCTCAATTCTACTCCTCGGTCATTAGCTGCTAGGTGACGCAGGATTTTATATAGGGTTTCTACCTGTTCCTGGGCATCTATTTTGGTGGCTAAGTCGGAGATAGAAATACCTTGGCTATGGCTGCGTAAGGCTTGTAAACTTTGGTGTTGTAACTCTAGAACCTGGGCGGCGGCTTTTTTCCCGGCTTCGACTCCCGGTTGGTGATAGGCGTTGATGTTGACTAGGGAAGCATATAGACTGACAGCACGTTCATAGAGAGCGACTAGAGCGCCTACAGTGTATGGATTTACTTCGGTAATAGTTACGGTAATGGAGTCTCGTTGGTTGTCGTATAGAGCCTCTCGTGTGCCTTGTAGGAAGCCTGAGAGATAGTCTCCGGCGGTGACTCCGGGTTCGATTTCTGAGGATGGTCCTTGGCGATCGCGTAGGACTTCGATAAAGGTGGCGAAGAAGTTAGGAACCCCATCTCGAAGCTGTTGGACGTAGGCGTGTTGGTCTGTGGAACCTTTGTTACCGTAGACGGAGATACCTTGGTTGACGATGTTTCCATCTAGGTCTTTTTCTTTTCCCAAGGATTCCATGACTAATTGTTGCAGATAACGGCTCAAGAGTATGAGTCTGTCCTTGTAGGGGAGAATTACCATATCTTTTTGACCACGGCCACCTCCGACGGCATACCAACATAGGGCCAGCAGGGCGGCGGGGTTGGTTTTGATGTCGGGTTGGCGGGTGGCTATATCCATGGTTTGAGCCCCTTGGAGTAGGGCATGAATATCTATGCCTTGTAGGGCGGCGGGAAGTAGTCCTACGGCTGACATTTCCGAGGTGCGACCACCGATCCAGTCTTCCATGGGGAAGGTTTCCAACCATCCTTGGCTGGTGGCTTCTTGGTAGAGTTTACTACCGATTTGGGTAGTGGCGATCGCTTGATCGGGAAAGTGGAGGTTTTGCTTGAGTAAGGCTTGTTTAACTTCCATCATGCCGTTACGGGGTTCTGGGGTGCCGCCGGATTTGGAAATTACTAAGATTAGGGTACTCTTTAGGCGATCGCCTAGTCGTTGCAGAATCCGATCTATGCCATCGGGGTCACTATTATCAATAAAGTGGATGTTGATCAGTGGGTAATCTGGGGCTAAAGCATCAGCCACAAATTGTGGTCCTAGGGCTGATCCTCCAATACCAATGGAGAGTAAATCTGTAAATTTTTCGGCTTGGGGGGGTTTAATCTCACCCTTATGGACTTTAGCGACAAAGGTTTCTATTTTGTTAACTGTGTCGATAATTTGCTGTTTGATTTGGGGAGTAGGTGCTAACTCCGGGTTTCGCAGCCAATAATGGCCTACCATTCGCTGTTCATCTGGATTAGCGATCGCCCCACCTTCGAGGGCTTCCATGTCTCGAAATGCCCCGTCAAACTTGGGCTTCATGGCTTCCAGAAAAGCCTGATCAAACCTAATCCGACTGATATCGAGGTACAGTCCTATTTCTTCGTGGTAGTACAGCCAGTCTTGGTATCTTTGCCAGAGTGTAATGGCATCCATAATCACTGTTTCCCCGTTATGTACAAGTTGCCAGTCCAGAACATCTATGAGGGTTTAACCGCTTTTACCCTTCCGCAATTCATTGATAGAGCCTTATCTATCAGCACATATTCTACAACAGTTCTCAAAACTTAAACATGGGGTTTAGGCAGAATTCTCAGAAACTTGACGATTTGGCCCGTCATCTCTAGGCCGATTAAATAGCGATCGATGGTGAATCGATAAAAAATACCAGTCGAACCCACCGCACGAAATTCCGGTAATTCTTGTAAGCGATTAATTTGGGGAAACTTGACGAAAACGATTTGATAAACTCGCCAATAGGCATCCGTGTCTAAGGCAGTTAAGTCTTGTAAAAAAGAGCGTGCATAACGAACTTCAACATTCACGTAAACCTCTTGGGAGCGTGGAAGCCCCGTGTCTTTAGACCGGGGAGGG
>NZ_JARPLU010000102.1:0-19101 GCF_032349615.1 Limnospira sp. PMC 1279.21
CCTCTCCGCGATAAATCACGGAGCTTCCAACCCTCCCAGGAGTTTTACGTGAAAACCTCAGAGGCGATCGCTACAACCCAAGTCCCCGAAGAGTATTCAGGAGTTGATGCTTATACCCAAGGCTGTTTGAGTGAGAATTAACTGGGTAGTTTCCTGGCTTTTTCAGAAAAGATAACTGGTCAAACCCTCAACCTTAAAATTAGATCATGGCTAAGATTCTATTGGTAGAAGATAATGAAATGAATCGCGATATGCTCAAAAGGCGCTTGAGTCGAAAGGGTTATGATGTCTTAATTGCTGAAGATGGGGCGGAAGGGGTGAATTTAGCCCAAACACAAGCCCCCGATTTGATTTTAATGGATATGAGTCTCCCCATTAAAGATGGGTGGCAAGCGACCCGTGAAATTAAGGCTGATACTAAAACTAAGGAAATTCCAGTGATTGCCCTCACAGCCCATGCTATGGCTGGCGATCGCGAAAAATGTCTCGCTGCTGGCTGTGATGATTATGACACTAAACCAGTGGAGTTCCCCCGCCTACTTGAGAAAATTGAGACTCACCTCAAAAATAAGGCGACTTCGTGATATCCATCTGTAAGTTCTAAGTTTAGATGAATGCTCACCCGGATCTTGTGTTGATTGTTGATGATAATGAAATCAATCGTGACCTGTTGGCTCGACGTTTACAAAAACAGGGTTACGATGTACTGGTGGCTTCTAATGGCTTTGAAGCCTTGAAAATTATGCGATCGACAGCGCTGGATCTGGTATTGTTGGATATTATGATGCCACAAATGAACGGCTATCAGGTGCTGGAGTCCCTCAAGGCAGATCTCCAGTTGCGCCACATTCCCGTAATTATGATTTCGGCGGTTAATGATATTGATAGCATTGTCCGGTGTATTGAACTCGGTGCAGAGGATTATCTATCTAAACCTTTTAATCATGTTCTATTGCGGGCTAGAATTAATGCCTGTTTGGAAAAAAAACGCCTGCGAGACCAAGAACAAGCCTATCTGCAAAAGTTGGCGGCGGAACAACAAAAGTCGGAACGGTTATTGCTGAATATCCTCCCCGCACCGATCGCACAACGGTTAAAACAGGGAGAAAGTACCATTGCTGATAGCTTCGCTGATGTGACTGTATTATTTGCTGATATTGTCAATTTTACTAAACTATCCGATAATCTATCCCCGGCTGAATTGGTGGAAATTCTTAATCAAATTTTTTCCGCTTTTGACCAGTTGGCAGAAAATTACGGACTGGAAAAGATTAAAACTATCGGTGATGCTTATATGGTGGTGGGGGGACTCCCTACCCCGAGACCAGACCATGCGGAGGCGATCGCTGATATGGCTTTGGAAATGCAAAAGATTGTGACAAATTTTAGCCTAAAACCCGGAGAAACTTTGACTATGAGAATGGGTATCAATACGGGTCCGGTAGAAGCCGGGGTGATTGGAACTCGCAAATTTGCTTATGATTTGTGGGGGGATACTGTCAACACTGCTAACCGCATGGAGTCTCATGGGTTGGCGGGGAAAATTCAAGTCACTGAAACTACCTATCAACGTCTGCGCCATGGTTATGAATTTCAACCCAGAGGTATCATTGACGTGAAAGGAAAGGGGGAAATGAATACTTATTTTCTGATTATGAAAAAGCCTTGACAGGTGACGGTTGATGATTGACAGTTGATAGGTGACGATTTATTAATCTTTTGGTCTCGGACAAGACTTACCATGTTGACTACCCCTGAATTACTCGATTTTTCTAAGTGGCTGGGTATCGCTACCCTGGCTTTAGCTGCATTAACTGTTTTGGCTTTTGTACTAAACTGGGGCATTCGTTTTCGCCTGGTGGGGATAACTGCTTTTACCGGAGTCCTCGCTGGCGGCGTGTTCGCTTTGGGGTTGGGATTATTTCAACGGGTTGAAATTCCTGGAGCAGTCCGCTATAGCAGGGTGTTTGATGATGGCGCTCGCCAAATTGTGATTGTTGTGGCTCCAGATATTACTGAGTCACAACTAGAGGCGACTCTCCAACAGGCTGCTAGTGACCTATATTCACCCGGTCGCGGCGGCGCAGGACAAATGCCTTTAGTTATCCGCGCCAGAACTATTGTTCACCCTCAACCAGGGGTTTCGGAACCGATTTTTTTGGGACAGGTGCAACGGGTATCTGGTTTTGCTAATCAGGGAGATGTGGCGATCGCTATTAATCAAGAAAGTCTCAATCACCTTCAAACAGTGCGCGAAGCTACTAACTAATTATCGCCCCCAATTCCCCATCTATCTACATGGTGGGGGAAAAGAAACCCCGTTGCTCACAACCGGGTTTCTTGGGGGTATTAGCCTCGGATGTAAATTTAAACAATTGAGAATGCTGGTTTTGATGGGTCTTTTTTCATCCCAGAAAATTAGTGAATTATAAAAAGCGATCGCCTCAGCAGAAGTGATTATTTCAAATATGGCGATCGCCTCCGGTTCAGTGTCGAAGCCCAAAAAATAAACCGTATCATCAAATAAAACAGGTTTTCCCTTGAGGGGACTTATCAATCGAAACTCTAGTTTTTTGTAAAGACCACAA
Source organism: Limnospira sp. PMC 1279.21 (assembly GCF_032349615.1). Lineage (NCBI taxonomy): Bacteria > Bacillati > Cyanobacteriota > Cyanophyceae > Oscillatoriales > Sirenicapillariaceae > Limnospira > Limnospira sp. PMC 1279.21. The sequence goes on from NZ_JARPLU010000102.1 coordinate 2,589, forward strand.
ATCGCTATTTTCCACGGTTTAAAGGTATAGTCTCCCACCCCAAAAATAGAAAAACGGGGATGATTTTGATAAATTTTGCTTTGGCGACCATCTAAATTCGCCGCATTCTGTTCAAGATAATTCCAAGTTTGGGGCGCGTGGTTTTGAATTAAAGTCGTGTCTTCCCCCAGAGATTTTTGAGTAACCAGGACATATTTATCAGTTTGGCTAATCTTCCCATTAGCAATATCTGAGCCTTTCAAAAGTGGAAAAATATAATCATCCTCCAAGTTAACTTTTTCTCCCAAACCATTCACTAGATCATCATTAACTTGACGAAGTTCCATAATTTTGGCACAATCGTGTTTGATTCCCGATCGCCATTTAATCAAGGGCTGAGTTTCGGAATAAAGAAAACTCAGTTTTTGAAAAGTGACCATATCCGCAATCAGCCGATTATGAGAGAAACCAATTCTCTGGAAATCCGCACTTTCCATACTGGGGAATACATCACAAAAATAGCGTTTAAATTTACCTCGAAATTCACAGAATAAAAGACAGGATTCAACTGCCGCCTTAAAATACTTTTTAGCATCAATTCCATAGGTAGAAAATTGGCAGACATTTTTTTGGCGATCGCGCAAATAGTGTAAAATTTTTCTAGCCACAGAGGTTTTACAAACCATCCCCAGATAGCTATGTTCATAATTCTGCAACCATTCAATAATTTGAATAAGCATCCATTCCGACAGGTCAAAATTGCTTTTTCCAGTTAAAGCATCTAAGCCTTTATATCCGAGAAAGTTACTTTTTTGCGGCAAATTTTTACCGGATATTAACCCTTGTTGTGAATTGGTAATCCAAGGAAAATTACCTATAACCAAGATTTCCCCCGACTGTTCCAAGTTTGACAACGGGAAATTTAACAAATCTCCATGGTGAATAATAACTCGCTCATCATGTTTAATAATTGGACTATTTTTAGCTGCTTTAATATAATCAGAGTTAATCTCAATTCCCACAATTTTAGCAGCCAAATTAAACTGTTTAATCGATGCTACAATGAAATTACCGACACCACAGGTCGGTTCAACAATCAAATCTGGATTCACCCCTAAACTTGACAATTTTTGGCAAATTCGTTTCGCCAACTCTATAGGGGTTTGAAAATCTCCATATTCTACTTTTAATTTTTGGTTAATAACGGACATAGCTACTCAAAACGATAAACAGTAATTATACCATCTTCCTGACCCGCACGTTCAATTACTCTTCTATACTGTAATCTCCATTGTAAAGCATTGGAAATTGTCAAAAACCCAAGTTCTGGAGGATTAGCCATGATTTCTTCGGCAATATTGGTAGCTTCAATTTCATCAACGGGGAGATTTCGATCCCACATAAACGCAATTAAATCATCAACATTTCCTTCATTTTGCAAAATTTCACGAATTCCGCGAGTCATTTGAAAATCGGCGGTTTTCTCTGCTTGCACATAGATGACATTCAGAATCTTTAAATTAGCCGTTTGATTATCATGATGATCTAGCTTTTCGTAAACAAACACTAATAGAGAATATCCTAAACCAAAAATTTTTTGTCTAGCTGACTTGAAAGGACAGGATGATTGAGGCTGTTTAATACTCGTCACTTTCATATCAACTTGCAGTTCCGGTAAATCAATACCAATGGCTGAATTTCCTTCCCTAAAGTCATAATTTTTTTTCAGGTAGTTTCTAAATTTTTGCTCTAAGTAAGTACCTACCTTTTTACCGTCTGTAATTCCATAAAGTGAAGGTTCTAGATGTTGGGATTCTAAGATTGAAAATTTTTCAGCTTCAGAACACAGAGTTTTTATGGTTAAGGCTTGCATAGCAGATAAGACTGATCACAATAAAAAAGGGTAATATAGTTAAGGGCGAAGAGTCTCCGGGAGGGAACAACACACCCGGAAACCGTAACTGCTGTCTGCCGGGTCAACACAGTCGCGGTAGGCACAACGACAGTAACCTGGAAAGCTGTACCACGAACCGCCGCGCACCACCCTTTTGTCTCTGCATTCCAGAAGATTGACCAAATTTTCAACATAAATATGCAGACCATTCCACACTCGACCATCCGAGGGGGAACCGCCAATATAGTTACTATGCCAGGGGTCAGCACACCACTCGCAAACATTCCCGTGGATATCGTACAAGCCAAAGGCGTTGGCGTGTTGGAACTGACCGACGGGGGTGGTTTTTTTGGGGTAGACTCCCTTGAATCCTGAACCATAAGTCCAGTTGCCATCGTAGTTGGCGAGGTCAGTGGTCAGAGTCTCACCGATGTGAAATGGGGTGGTGGTTCCGGCGCGGGCTGCATATTCCCACTCGGCTTCACTGGGTAATCGGTAGTGTTTGCCAATTCTTTTTGAGAGTCGGACGCACCACTCGATCGCATCGTACCATGAAACACAGTCAACGGGAAGATTTAATCCTTTAAAATGTGATGGGTCTAGGTTAAGGTCTCGTTGGAGTTTTGGGAAACTAGCCACTTGTCGCCATTGTGCTTGGGTAACGGGATATTTCCCCATTAGGAATGGTTGAATTGTGACTCGGTGTTGGGGTTCTTCCCTGCCATCATAACCATCCCATCGCTGTTCAGATGGAGGTGAACCCATGATAAAAGTTCCTCCCGGAATTATTACCATTTCCAAAGTTACACCATTTCCCAGATCTTCGACCATACATTCGGCTTGACCCTGACTGCGGCTAGTTTCTTCTCCCCTTTCATTGACTGTAACAATCTCAAAAATATATTTTCCCTCACCCTGCTGGAGGTTCATTTCCACAGCCTCAGTCGCCTCAATTAACCCGGAAGTTGTGCCAGGGATTTCATCCAACTGGGGTAAATTTAGCAATTGCTGCTGATGGGGTTCTGTGTTCAAACAGTCGATTTTTTCGAGAATGCTATCCAACTGGGATTGAAAATCAGCGTGATGTTGATGTTGCGACTCAGTTAACTCAGTTAAATGGTTAATTTGCTGGGTAATTCCATCCAACTGGGATTGAAACTTAGATATAATCAACTTGGCAGACCGTAGCCGAGATTGGGAGAGTTGCCAAACTCGCTTGGCAGCAGCAATGCGTTTTTTCTCCTTTTCGATAAAACCGGAGGGAATCTCTCCCAGCACAAAGGGATATGGTGTCAGGTCATAACCGCAGACGGTACAGGTTTCGACCTGGTTTTCTGTGTATTGGGTTTCACAGATTGGACATTTAGCCATAATTACCAACCCTGATTGGCAGCTAACTAATTATACAACAGATTGATAACCCTCGGTAAGCTAAAGAAACCCGGTTTCTCACTGGGTAAGCTAAAGAAACCCGGTTTCTCACAGAAACCGGGTTTCTAGTAGGGCTGATTTTAAAGAAAAATATGCAGGTCGAAATAGACGATCGCTAAATAGGAAACTAGCCACAGAAATAGGCTGATTTTGATGCTGTTATCTTCGATTAAAATGCGATCGGGTTCTTCTCCGGCTGCTAAAACTGTGACGATGCGTTTGTAGTGCATTACCGCATAATAGACAATGGGAACGGTGATAACTAAGGAAGTATTTTTCCCGGAACTGATGGTAAATAGGGAATAACACATGATGGTCATGGTGGCTGTACTGTTTAGCAAAGAGTCGAGATAGGGTAGGGTATAATGGCATAAAACGGGGCGCTGTTGATTATTTTGACCCCGTTGATAAAAGAGTTGCAGATATGACGGTTTTTCGGTGGAATTAAGAGAGTCTGGGGATAATTCTTCTAGGGATTCGATGGGGTTGTGTTTGTGGAGGAGAGAGAGGAGTTCCGATCGCCTTTTGGCGAAACCTTGAAATAAGGTTAAAAAGAAGGTACAAAGGGTAATCCAGGCGGTGGGTGTGTCTCCCACGGCGTAAATTCCGGCGAGGAGACGGAGGACGAAACCGAAGGCGATACAATTGACATCAAAAAGGGGAATATTTTTGAGTTTTAGGGAATAAGCGACATTGTTAATTCCGTACAACAACAGACAGGAAAATGTGGGGATTCCTAGATGGTAAGAACCGATGAGAGAAACGGTGATTAAAAAAATGCCGATCGCTTTGGCGGTTGTTAATTGTACCCGTCCGCTGGCGAGGGGACGAAATCGCTTTTTGGGATGTTGGCGATCGCGATCGATGTCTTGAATGTCGTTGAAAATATAGACGGCTGATGCCATCATGGAAAACAGGACGACCATTAAAATGCCGTTGGCGATCGCATTAATTTCTCCTAACCTACCCCCAAAAATTACCCCCGCCAAACAGAACAGATTTTTCGTCCACTGGTGGGGACGCAGCAACTTGATTATATCCCCAATTTCTCCCGATTTTTCTGGGGTAACTTCTGCCGAATTGGGATTAGATACCCGGGTAGATTCCGGTTTAATTTTTATACCAAATTTAGGTTTCATCACACCCCTTTATCGAAAGCAGTTGTGTATCATCATTATAACAGTTAAGACAACTGTTTGAGCAGCCAAAGGATTTTTTCTTTGACGGGTTTACGGTGTGCGGAACCTGCCTTTTCTGCCTGAATTTTATCATAGTTTTTCTGAAACCAATCGTAACTTTCCTGGAACATATCATCATTGGAGTATTTGGGTTGCCATCCCAAATTTAACAGGGGTTCAACATCGAAATAAAACTCTTTATGATAGGTGAGATAATGCCAAGGTGCGAGGGGGCTTAAACCGACAATATCCAATAGTCTCAAGGTGCCAATTGTCAAAGTGGTGGGGAGACTTTTTACCAGAGAATCAGTCCCCGCATAGCTAATTAAATTTTCCAAACCTTCCCTAAGATTCCCAAAGCGATCGCTTCCGACATTATAAATTCCTGGTTTTCCTAAATCCAAGGCTAATAGGTAAGCGTCCATTAAATCCAGAGCATGAATAAACTGGAATTTGATATTTCCATCCCCGATAACGTAGACATTTCGCCCTTCTTGAATCCACTCAAATAGAATCTGAAAAATGCCTAACCTTCCCTCCCCCAAAATCGTCCGCGGGCGAATTACTATTAAGGGTAAACCTTGGCGATCGCAAACCTCACGGACTGCTAATTCTCCCGCCAATTTTGCGCGTCCGTAAATCTCCACAGGTTGGGGTTGAGTATCGTTAGTAATGGGACATTTTGGGTCGCCAAATAAGGCACTAGAACTCATGTGAATAAAACTGCTAACCCCGGCTTTAGCAGCTTCCTCAGCTGCGATCCGACTCCCTTCGACATTCACTTCCCAAAACTTATTTCCCGACTTGGTAAGGGGAACTAAAGCGACATTATGATGAACGATATCAACCCCTTTCATGGCGGCGGCGACACCTTGGCGATCGCGAATATCGCAGTTAATATATTCAAGATCCTGGGGGCGAGTTGGATCTTCCCAAATATCTAGTATTTTGACTTCTTCTCCCCGTTGCGACAACCGACGGGCGATCAGATTTCCTAAAAAGCCGGAACCCCCTGTTACCAGATGTTTCATGGACTACCGCTAACCTTCCAAATAATGACTCTCCCAGCATCGTAAACTAATGTGGCTAATTCGTAAAGGAATTGGATCGGCGGGTAATTATAAAACCATAATCGAGGGGCGATCGCCATAGAATTATCAACCTTCTCTGGACGACAACCTACTACTTTTTGCACCGGAAAATCACAGGATTTAAACATGATCCGACTTCGGAAACTGTGGGGTTTATTGCAGTATAAAATAACGGACTCTAGGGGCCAATATTTTGCCTGCTTTAACCAATAACGCAATACCCGTGCATTATCAAAGGTATCTAAATAGGTTTTATCTCGGACATTTTGGGGAACTAAAACCTGTAAATCTGGGCGCAATTGCTGGAGAAATTCCCCTGCATAATCTTCCTCAGATTGGGAATGTCCGAAGGGATTACCAGGCGCAACAAACACGCGAGAATTGGGTTCAGCATCGGCGGCTAACTGACAGATTACGGCTTTAAAATAAGGGGATAAGTTATCGACGGCTGCAGTGGCTTCTGTAGCGGTTAATCCCTCGGTTACGATGATATAATCAGCCATTAGTTATCAATTCCTCGGTAATTCTCGAACACCCATTTCAGACTACGACGCATTCCTTCTTCTAGGGAAACTGTAGGATAATAGCCTAATTCTCGTTGGGCTTTGGCGACGGAACAGGCGATGGTTTTATTCATTTCTGATAATACATGAATTTTCTGCTGATATAATCCTAAACTCTGCAAAGTGCCATCAACTAAGGTGGCAATATCTCCGGTAATTCCGGGTAATTTTAAACGTTTGTGGGCGCAAGTTTGGTTAAATTCTGATTCTAGCAGTTTCTCGACTGTATCGATAATTTCATTCATGGAATAGGGGCGATTATCGGCTATCCAGTAGGTTTCACCGTTGGCTTTTTCGGATTCGGCTGATAGCAAAAGTCCTTGACAGAGATTGTCTATATAAGCCATCGATCGCAAATTATTTCCATCTCCTACAATGGGACCTTTTCCATCCCGAATCATTTGGAAAAATAGGGTTTGTCGGGGGGGTTGGTTTGGCCCGTAAAACCAGGGCGGACGGACGATAACGGTTTCTATTTTTCCTGATTGCTGCATGGAAATAACGGCTAACTCCATCAGCATTTTGGATTTGCCATAATTCATATAGGGATGGTAGGGGGATTTTTCATCAAATAAATGATCGGGGTGGGGATTGCAACCACAGGGAGAATTAGAAGAGACAATCACAGCCCTTTTGACGCGATTGGTGACGGCGGAATTTAACAGGTTTTGGGTTCCGTTGACATTTATATGATAAAATTCGGAAACGCGCGGAGGGTGAATGATTCCGGCGGTATGAAATAGAATGGCATGATTCGCATTTTCACAAAAGCGATCGCAGTCTTGGGGATTTCGCAAATCTCCGACAATCACTTCAATTTTATCGGAGAGGTTTTTCAAAATTTCGGGGTCTTGACCGGGTAAAATTAGACAGCGAATAATCTGATTATTTCTGGGTTGGGAAAAAGCCTCAATATCTGGGAGTCCTTTAACTAGGGCTTTGACCAAACTGAATCCCAACCAGCCTAATGCACCTGTAACTAAAACTAGATCACTCATGGTCTCTCTCTGGTCCTCCTAGAATAATTAACGGAATTTCTCGTTGTAGGGTGACAAACTCCCCCCTATCAGGATCATAAACCCAAGCGTGAATAGTGGTTTCTCCGGGGGGAATATCCGGCGCGGAAAGTTCAGCGATCCAACCAGATTTTGAGTAGCGATCGCTATGGAAATATTCGGCCACCTGGGGGGTTTCCAAATCGATCGCAGTGTCGGCGAAGAAAAAGTCCTGGTCGCTATATGAAAAAAAGACGCGATCGGGTTGTTGGTCGCGATCGCCAAACGCCGCCCAACCGTCTACTATAAAGCGATCGCCTGGGTTTAAAGTTAAGGTGGCGAGGGGGAGGTTAATATAGCCGTAAATGCTTTCAGGTTGGCGGTTAAAGCCGGGGTTAGGGATGCCATCAAGAACTACTTTAATCTGAGTTTCTCCCGCCAAAGGTAGTAATTCTGAGGATTCCCCTATCTTGATCCATGCTTGAATTGATGTATTTTCATACAGATTAAAAACTGCTGTTTCTATGGCAGCCCCAAAAAAATGTTGGTCAATCTCTGGGTAAGAAATTGCTGTGGCTTCTGAAGACCTGGAAAGTATCATCAGCTGATTATTGTCATTAACTAGCTGGGGATTAAGTTGTAATTTTCCGTGCAATATAATCCAGCCATTTTCATGGTTTTGGGAAAACACACCTGGGGAATTGTCCCAGACGATCGCACCATAATTTTCGGAACTCTTGATAAATTGTAGTTGAGGACTGTCAATAAATCCCAAATCATTTAAGACGATCGCTGTTTGTTTAAAGCGATCGCGAGAGGGGATAATTTCAAACCAGTGCCAGCAGTGAGGAGAGCGATCGTCCCAAACTTGGATCACCTTCAGACATCTGGTTATCTGCTGAGAAATTTGCCGATATTCTTGACCTTCGTTAATGGCATATACTGAATTAATTGCGGTTAGAAAAATTATCACGATCGCTACACCAGTTAATCCCCGTTTACCGGGAAGAAGGGGAACCTCTCCATTGGCGAAATATAACCCAATTTGTAACACCGCTACCCACAAAAAGAGGGAATTGCTGATATATCTGGAACTCAAAGCAAAATCTAACCCTAAATCGGTAAATAATGCGGCTTCAACCCTGCCAAAAGTGGTAATGGCTGCAAATAGTAAGGCGAACAATGCTAAACTAATCCAGGGGGCGACAGTTTTTAAAAATTGGAACCCGTTTTTTTGATATCCCCAGGCGATCGCACCCCCAAAGCTGAATAATACCAAAACCCCCAAAATATTGGCTAATGGCACAGAATAGAAACCTAGAGGCGCTCCTAATAGGGTGACAAAAAACCGCACCCAGAACACTGGATGATTGAGCAGATACAACAGGTTAAAGTTGCTGGGATTGTTGCTGTCATATCCCAGCAAATAAACGGCGGTAGTAATGGCAAATAATCCTAGCCATATCAGGCTGTTTTTTAATCCTGATTTGATGGGAGTATGGCTTAAAAAAACTGTGGGTAAAATCGCCAACCATGCTATAATGCCTTGGGCTAATGTGAAGCTGGCAATGAGGATGGGTAGAGTCGCCAAAATTAGGCTATTTTTGGCTGGCGGTGAATTGAGAACCCAGAGAGAAGTTGTCACACACAGATTAACTAGAAATATCCCCAATTGTAATCCCCACAGCCAATTTTGATACTGTCCTAGGGAAAACAGAATCAGACAGGATAGACCATTAATAATGTGGAATTGGCGGGAGTGCGAAATATCTGGATAACATTGGCGAGAAATTTTGACAATTAACATCCCGTTAAGGATGGCAAATAACACCCCGATTAAGATTTCATAAATCTTCTCCCAACCGGAAATAAATGCCAAGGGGACGATAATTAATCTCAGGAAAAAGTAGCGATGATCATTGTACATTTCGGCAAAATCGCTTAACCCAGCTTTTCCCTGGGCTATTTTCTCAAAGATGGTGGCGATCGCCCATTCATCCCAGTGGGGAACTCTCACGCCGTAGATGATCACAAATGCTATTAAAATGACAACCGGAATCAGGTAGAAAGCCGTGGTGGGTCTAATTGTTATTTTCCGGGGAATTAACAACATTATTGATGGCATAAATTAGAACAGTTTTGGCAGTTGGTAATTATTCAACAGCTAAAGTTTGTCTAAAAACTGTAACGCATTCCGTCGTGCGATCGCCATAATCGACCCTTGAGGATTCACGCCGGGGGCGGTACATAACAGACTCCCATCAGCAATATAAAGATTCTCAAAGCCATGAATTTTGCCAAAAGAATCGACCGCACACAGGCGACGATTTTCTCCCATAGGACAGGAGGAAAACAGATGAACCGTCATCAAATTGGTACTCGCCGCCGGGAGAATTTCGGGGATGCGATCGCCATCGTCTCTCTTCAACCGCCCAAAACCGGACAAACTGGGATAAACTGCGATCGCCCCCGCCTCAAATAGCAGTTGAGACAATTTCCGCAAACCTTCACCCAAATTTCGCAAATCCTCACCGGTGAGGCGATAGCGCACCAAAGGATCGCGAAAACCGGGGAGGGTACGCACGGAACCCCGACCGGAGGCGGTAATCATGGCATAATAAATCGCCATATTTTCCCAGTGGCGGTGTACCTCCCCCATATACTCAGGATGATCCACCATTCCCACCGACAGGTAAGGGGGGGAACTAATCGAACAGCCAAAACTGAACCGGGGGGCGAACTCCTTAACCTGATGGACGGGAACCCCCATATCAAGGGCGTTAACAGGTTCGGAAAATTGAGCGATCGCCTTAACCGTCGGATGCAGTTGTAGAGAATTCCCAATATTGTCAGTAATCCCACTGCGCCGCAACAAAGCCGGGGTTTGGATAGCCCCGCCACAGATAAACACCGTTTCCGCCTCAATTTCGCCCGTATTAGCCCACATAGTCCACTTTTGACCTCGGCGACCAATTCGGTTAATTCGCGTCTCTGAGCGCAACCTACACCCCGCCCGTAAAGCGCGAGGTATAAAGGTTTTAGTCATTGACTGGCGGGTTCCCTTGGGTGGTAAATTCGGGTCATCCTGGGTTTCATAGCGAAACCAGCGCGGCACTTCTAGGGACTCCCAGCCCAACTTGATAGCGCCTTCGTGGAGTTTCAGAGAGGCGGCGGGGGGTTTTCCTGGTAGGGAACAGACAGTAACAGCCTCTTCGCAGGCTAGAAAATGGGGTAACAGGTCAGCATCTTCTAAGCCTTCCACCTCAAACTCAGTCCGCCACCTCTCCAATATCTGCGCCGGGGTTCGATGGTACAGCCCGCTGTTGATTTCGCTACCTCCCCCCACACAGCGACCTTCGACATATTGAACTTTGGGGGTTCCTAGGGCTGCTGTTAACCCCCCATTGCGATATTTCTGCACCATTTCCTCCGGGGAAAAGGGCGCACAGGACTCTAGGGGAAGAAAAGCGCCTTCTTCGATAAGTAGCACATCCCGTCCGGCTTCGGCTAATAAACAGGCGGTAATTGCACCCCCAGGACCGGAACCAATGACGGCAATTTCACAGGATTGGGGTTCAAACATGGCGATCGCATTGATTGGAATTAACCAAAGATTGCCAACACAGTACCACTAAACTCTCATAAAAGCGCATCAAATCCCGACAGGGGCTAAAAGGGGAATTTTTCCAGGCTTCGATTTGTTGGCGACGAAGCTGGTGGGGTTGACGATGAAAGGGTGAGGCGTTTAGCCATCCCCAGCAGTCGAAAATAACGGTTAATAGCCAGATGGGAAATTGCAGATAATCGGGCATTCGCCTATGTTGTTCCAGGACAAATCGCACGACATCATTATGATAAAATTCGCGGGTTTCCTCGGTGGGGGTGCGATCGCAAATAATTGAGTAACAGAGGGCGGAGGCGGTACTATTAAATACTTGGGTCATGGCTATCAATGGGATTGACTGATTTTTCAAAGTTAAGTGGCGATCGCCAATTACAGCCTGTTCAGAAATCATCTGATCACCTCTCAAAGTCCCTCTCCCACTCTGGGATCCAGATTTAGGGTGAGGGCAATGTATTAAGCGACTGGTGAACAAGGTCAGGGCAATGTATTAAGCGACTGGTGAACAAGGTCAGGGCAATGTATTAAGCGACTGGTGAACAAGCTGTAACTCAACAACTGTTTCCTTACCGATATTTAGCACAGAAACCCCGTTTTAGTCGTGGCTCATAGTATCGGGGGGGGAAATTGGGGGAGTTTCCCTGAGCGCAAACCTACTACCCATCGATCTGATAACATATAATTTATTGTATAGTCGTGTCGCGACGGGTGGAATTGGTAGAGGCGATAATTTAAATGCAAAAAATTGTTGTTGGTCTTTCAGGAGGGGTTGATAGTTCCGCAGCAGCGGCGATTCTGCATCACCAAGGATATGAGGTGGTGGGGTTAACCCTATGGTTAATGCGGGGTAAGGGTCAATGCTGTTCCGAGGGTATGGTAGATGCAGCCCATATCTGCGAACAGCTTGGCATCCCCCATTATATTGTCGATAGCCGAGATCTGTTCCAAACCCATATTATTGATTATTTGGTGGAAGGATATGGGGCGGGGATTACTCCTTTACCCTGTTCCCAGTGTAATCGTGCGGTTAAGTTTGGCCCGATGCTGGGTTATGCTTCTACGGAGTTAAATATTAACCACATCGCTACGGGTCACTATGCTAGGGTTTCCTATAATTCACAATGCGATCGCCATCAGTTAAAACGAGCCGTCGATCGCACTAAGGATCAGTCTTATTTTCTGTATGATTTAACTCAGGATCTACTCGCGGGTGTGGTTTTTCCCTTGGGAGAAGTCCCGAAATCCGAAACTAGACGCATCGCCGCTCAGTATAACCTGAAAACTGCTGATAAACCCGAAAGCCAAGACCTCTGTTTGGTGGAGGCGAATGGTTCTATGCGCGCCTTTTTAGATAAATATATTACTGGGAAAAAAGGCGAAATTGTCGATACGGAAGGCCGGGTTTTGGGGGAACATGATGGCATCCACCACTATACTATCGGTCAACGCCGAGGCTTGGGAATTTCGGCAGCAGAGCCATTATATGTCCTGAGTATTGACCCCGGACGCAATCGGGTAGTAGTTGGCGATCGCGATCGCATGACTCAAACCGAATGCACTATTAGGCGCGTTAATTGGGTATCCATTGCGCCGCCTTCTGAACCTATCCGCGCCGAGGTACAAATTCGTTATCGCAGTAAGCCATTACCCGTAACCGTGGTTCCTTTATCTTCCGAAGCAGACCCCCAAATTGGTAGCAGAGTCCGACTGATTTTTGATGAGCCTATTTTCGGCATTACCCCCGGTCAGGCGGCTGTATGGTACTCCGAAGATTTACTCCTAGGTGGCGGCGTGATTGAACGTCCGACCAGTTAACCCATAACCCCAAAGTAGAGGCTTGTTCTGCTCTATCTTGGGGCTTTCTGGTACGGGGAGGCGATCGCCGAAGCGCTACCAAACCACCTTTCGTGGTATGTTTTCTAAGCAAGTTATCCGATTCAGATAGAATGCCGACAATTTTAGCGATCGCCAATGGGAAAGGTGGAGTTGGTAAAACCACAACCGCTGTCAATCTCGCGGCTATACTTTCCAGCAACTTCTCAACCCTCCTAGTAGATACAGACCCCCAGGGTTCTGCTATGTGGTGGGTTGAACAGGGAGAAATGCCCTTTGATGTCTCAGAAGAAACCAATCCCAGTCTCCTGAAACAGTTAAGGAAAGTTCAACAGGTGCAAATGATTGTCGTCGATACTCCCCCAGCCTTGAAATCCGAATCCCTAGCCGCCGTAGTCCAGGTAGCTGATTATCTAATTTTACCCAGCCAAGCCGCACCCATGGATTTAGTAGCTTTAATGGCTACTGTACGCGATCGCGTCGCCCCCATTAACATTGATTATAAAGTCCTGCTCACCAAAGTTGACCCCCGCAGTATTGGAGATGCTTTTGAGGCTCAAAAGTCCTTGCGGGAATCAGGTATTCCAGTTTTCCAGAATTTTATTCGCTCCTACAAAGCCCATGAACGCTGTCCCCTAGAAGGCGTTTCCATTATTAGGTCTCGCAGCAAAAATGCCAGAGAAGCAGCATCAGACTATCGGCGCGTCGTAGCCGAACTCCTGAGAAGCCTAAAATAAAACCCCAATACAGACAGACATCCCCCGCCGTCCATGGGACTCGAAGGATGTCAGTAGAACCGGAAATTATGGGAACAGCCTAGAGTTGTTTAACCTCAGAAGCCAACTTAGCAACCATATCCTTAGCGCTGCCAAATAGCATCATAGTTTTGTCCTTGTAGAACAAATCATTATCAACCCCAGCAAATCCCGTACTCATACCACGCTTAATCACAATAGTATGCTTGGCTTTGTCAACATCCAGAATCGGCATTCCGTAGATGGGGCTATTTTTATCTTCCCGCGCCGCCGGGTTAACCACATCATTAGCCCCAATCACCAAAGCCACATCAGTCTGTTCAAATTGGGGGTTGATGTCATCCATATCATACAACTGCGGATAGGGAACATTCGCCTCGGCTAACAGAACGTTCATGTGTCCCGGCATTCGTCCCGCCACCGGGTGAATCGCATATTTAACATCCACCCCCAAGGATTCTAGCATATCCACCAGTTCCTTAACCGAGTGCTGTGCCTGAGCTACAGCCATGCCATAACCGGGAACAATCACCACAGACCGAGCATACCCCAACATCATCGCCCCTTCTTCCGGGTCGATATTGCGAACGCTCTTATTGGTTGCACCACCAGAAGCGCTAGGCGCTGCCGCTGTACCTTCACCCGTACCAAACCCAGCAAATAGGACGTTGGTAATCGAGCGGTTCATCGCCTTACACATGATCACCGTAAGGATAATACCAGAAGCACCTACCAAAGCCCCAGCAATGATCAGCAGGTTATTCATCACCACAAAACCCGCCGCACTAGCAGCTAACCCTGAGAAGGAGTTTAACAGGGAAATCACCACAGGCATATCCCCGCCACCGATGGGGATAACAAAAAGCACTCCCAGCACCAGAGAAATGCCCACTAAAGCCAGGAAAACAGGGACGTTGAAGGGTTGTACACAGATATAAACACTTGCGCTTACAAAGCCAATTAACAGGGCTAGGTTAAAGGGTTGTTGCAAGGGAAACAGAATCGGAGAGCCACTCATAATCCCTTGCAGTTTGGCAAAAGCGATGAGGGAGCCTGTGAAGGTGACACCGCCAATTAAAACCCCTAACACCGCTGTAACAGTAGTTGGTAGCGGGGGAGCATCAGCGGTGGCTAAATAGCGCCAGAACTCGCCTACAGCCACCATAGAAGAAGCAGCACCACCGAGACCGTTAAACAAACCGACCATCTGAGGCATATCAGTCATTTCGACTTTATAGGCGGCGATGCCACCAATAGCGGAACCTATGGCGATCGCTATCAGAATTGTGCCGTAGTTGAGAACCTGCTGATTAAGAAGAGTAGCCACGATCGCAATTAACATCCCAATAGATGCCAAGATATTCCCATTGCGAGCCGTTGCTGGAGACCCCAACTTTTTCAGACCAAAGAAAAACAGGGTTACCGCCACCAAATAACTCAACTCGATGCCTGTTGGTAGAAAGTCGATCATGCTTTAACCTCCTTTTTCTTGAACATTTGCAGCATCCGGTCAGTAACCAAAAAGCCACCCACAACATTAATAGTAGCCAACACCACAGCCACAATACCCAGAATCACCGTGATGTTCCAATCCTGTTCTCCGGCAATAATAATCGCCCCTAAAACCGCAATTCCTGAGATGGCATTAGCGCCAGACATTAGGGGAGTGTGTAGGGTTGGTGGCACTTTCGTAATCACCTCAAACCCAGCAAATGATGCCAGGACAAAAACAAATAAAGCCGAAATCAGAGTTTCTGTTGTCATTCAATATCTCCAGTAGCTTGGAAAGCGTCTAGCTGTTCGTCACCGTACTTTTACTCAGTGACCCAGCGAGGGGAGCGGCTCCCCCCTCACAAATAGGGGAGTATAGACCTGATACCCTTGAGGCTAGAGATGCCTGTGGTCTGTACTATTGACCCACAGGAACTCCCAAAGCCTCTTTAACCCGTTGGGAACGAATTTCCCCGCCGTGGGTAACACAGGCTCCATCGAGGATGTCATCTGCGAAGTTTAGATCAAGTTCTCCCTCCTTGGTTACCATCAGTTGTAATAAGGCTGAGAGGTTTTTAGCATATACCTCGCTGGCATGAACAGGCATCGAGGCTGGCAGGTTAATGGGTCCCATGATGGTGACACCATTTTTCTGGATGTTTTTACCTGGTTCTGAACCTTCGCAATTTCCCCCCTGTTCGGCGGCTAGGTCTACAATCACTGAACCGGGTTTCATTTGATCCACCATGTTAGCGTTGACTAAAACGGGGGCTTTTTTGCCGGGAACTTGAGCCGTAGTAATCACCACATCAGAGGCAGCCACGTGCTGGGTTAGCACTTCCTGGGTATGTTGTTTGGCTTGCTCTGAGATTTCTTTGGCATAGCCTCCCTCGGCGACCGTATCTTCTTCTAAGGTGACATCTACGAATTTAGCCCCTAAACTTTGGACTTGTTCTTTGACTTCTGGGCGAATGTCAAAGGCTTCTACGATCGCTCCTAAACGCCGTGCTGTGGCGATCGCTTGTAGTCCGGCTACCCCCGCCCCTAGAACTAAGACCTTAGCCGGTCTGATGGTTCCGGCTGCCGTGGTCAGCATCGGGAAGTATTTAGGCAAATTCGCCGCCGCGATCAGAACTGCCTTATATCCGGCAATATTAGCCTGGGAGGATAGGGCATCCATGCTTTGAGCGCGACTGGTGCGGGGGACCATTTCCATACTGAAGGCTGTCACCCGGCGATCGGTTAATTTTTGGATCAGGGTTGGCTCTCCCAAGGGGTTGAGAAATCCGATTAATACTGCCCCCTCAGCCATTTTGCCAACTTCGTCTTCTTGTGGCGGACTCACTTTCAGCAGGATATTGGCTTCTCCCCACAACTTGGCTGAGTCCGTAATCACGTGGGCTCCCGCCTGCTCATACAGAGCATCCGAGAAACAAGACCCTTCTCCTGCTCCGGCTTCCACATAAATCTCTAAGCCTTGTTTGACCAGACGAGATACTACGTCCGGTATCAGAGCCACTCGGCGTTCATTAACATTTAGTTCTTTGGCGATCGCAATTTTCATCAAAAACTCCTATATCTCAAACTCCGTCCCTTTTCGACGGCTTGACCAAAATCATTTCGCGCTGATACATTTACGCGACATTTTTCCGGTTGTTCCCGGACAATGCGACGATAGCAG
>NZ_JARPLU010000103.1:0-18615 GCF_032349615.1 Limnospira sp. PMC 1279.21
GTTCATGAGCCTGGAACTAGCACGCATTCCAGGGTAGGAACTTTAACTCTTGCTCGCTCACGTAGCCAGTTAAGGCTTAAGCTGGTCAGCTACCTGAAAGCGGGGGGCACGAAGCCCCCGTGCTTCAGCCGGGGGTGCTGACTGAATCCAACCTTTGGCTAATGCCTGATACCCTACCAGTTTATAGACCAGTTTGGCGGCGGTAAATTCAGAAACTACCGAATCCACAACAGGTGCTAATTCCATTACATCACAGCCAATCACTTCCTGGGATATAAATAACTGTCGCAGAAAGGCAATTAAATCATACCAGGAAAGTCCTCCGGGTTCTGGTGTGCCTACTCCGGGTATGATGCTGGGGTCGATACCGTCTAGGTCTATGGTCAGAAATACTCGCTTTGTAGGTATACTGGCGATCGCTTTTTGTATCCAATCAGACCCCCTGGCAATTTCGCGACCCCAAATTACCTTCATTTCCTGATCCCGAATTAGATCGGCTTCCGCTTTACAGATACTACGAATCCCTATTTGTACGGTCGGTAAACCCATCTCCACCACTCTACGCATCACACAAGCATGATTGTAGATAGACCCTTCGTATTCGTAGCGTAGGTCACCGTGAGCATCGATTTGGACTACTGTAAATGGTTCCGTTGAGCTTTGGCGGTAGGCTTCCACTACTCCCGCCGTGATGCCATGTTCCCCCCCCAGCGCAATCACAAACTTACCTTGATCAGCTAGAGATTTTACCGTCTCTGTGGTCACGCGCAGCATTTCCTCCAGTGACACCGACTGGCTCTCGCGGGTATCGGCAATGGCTTCATGGGTGTAAATTCCGACGATTAAGCCGATTTCCGCTTCCAGTTCATCATCATAGCATTCCAGTTGTTGGGAGGCTTCTAAGATGGCTCCCGGCCCGTTTTCGCACCCTTTGCGATAAGTGGTGGTGGCTTCAAAGGGAATTGGTAAAATGGCTACTTTGTCGGTTTTCTGGTTCGGGACAATTTCCGAGCCTAAAAAGTCCACAACTGATTTGGCTGTAATGGTTGATTGCATATTTTGGGTTTACTTGAGATTTTTGGGGCTCTCGGTACTATATAAATAATTTTGCCACGAATTTTGAATGTTCCACTAAAAATTAACACCTCAACTATCATGACCACCAACGAAGAATGGGGACCCGACCCTAACCTAACCTATCCTTTACCTGGTTATCGGCGGTTGTGCTTTCTCAAGAATATTATCAAAAATCCCAATATTATTGTGGGAGATTACACCTACTATGATGATTTTGACCATCCCGAAAACTTTGAGAAAAATGTGCGCTATCACTTTGACTTTATCGGGGATAAATTAATTATTGGCAAATTTTGTGCGATCGCCAGTGATGTAGAATTTATTATGAATGGCGCTAACCATTGTTTAGATAATTTTACCACCTATCCTTTTGAAATCTTCGGTCATGGTTGGCAAAAAGTCCAGCCTGATTCCGAATACAGTCGAGGAGATACCATTATTGCAAATGATGTTTGGATAGGCTACAAAGCTACTATTATGCCCGGCATTAAAGTCGAAAATGGGGCAATAATAGCGGCTCATTCTGTAGTCACTAAGAATGTAGAACCCTATACGATTGTCGGTGGTAATCCCGCCAAAATCATTCGTAAATGCTTCCCGGATGAAGTAATAGAACAATTACAAAAATTGTCCTGGTGGGATTGGGAAGCCGCAAAAATTACCGCCCATCTTGAGGTTTTAGCGAGTGGAAATATAGACAAATTGCGAGAATTGTCCTCAGATGGTCTTGTCTGATGTACCCTTTCTGGTTAACAATGATTGTGAAAATGATTGTGAATATAATCGCACCAGGAGAGTGATTGTGAGCCAAGGTTTTGATTATGATTTGGTAATTATTGGCGCGGGTGTGGGAGGACATGGGGCGGCTATCCACGCCGTCAACTGCGGCTTAAAGACCGCAATTGTGGAAGCCGACCTAATGGGGGGAACCTGTGTTAACCGTGGCTGTATCCCCTCTAAAGCCTTATTAGCGGCTTCTGGAAGGGTGCGGGAACTTCGTAACGCCCACCATTTGCAGTCCCTGGGAATTCAGGTGGGGGCGGTTAATTTCGATCGCCAAACTATTGCTAACCACGCCGAAAATATTGTTACTAAACTGCGATCGGATTTAACTAATAGCCTTAAACGCCTGAAAGTCGATACATTTCATGGCTGGGGTAAGGTGGCTGGACCGCAAAAAGTGGCGATCGCTACTGGGGACGGTGAAAAAATTATCACCGCTAAGGATATCATTCTCGCCCCCGGTTCTGTCCCCTTTGTACCCCCAGGTATTGAAATTGACCATCAAACCGTTTTTACCAGTGATGATGCTTTGAAATTGTCATCACTACCACAATGGATTGCTATTGTGGGGAGTGGCTATATTGGTTTGGAATTTGCCGATATTTATACGGCTTTGGGCTGTGAAGTTACCATGATTGAAGCCCTCGATAATTTGATGCCTACTTTTGACCCCGATATTGCTAAATTGGCTGAACGAGTCCTTCTGTCATCCCGCGATGTCGAAACTTTCTCTGGTAAATTAGCCCTGAAAGTGACTCCCGGTTCTCCCGTGTTAATTGAACTGGCTGACGCGAAAACTAAACAGGTCGAACAGGTTTTGGAAGTTGATGCTTGTTTGGTGGCTACTGGTCGCATTCCTGTTAGTAAAAATATGGGATTGGAAACTGTCGGGGTGGAAACTCAAAGGGGATTTATTCCCGTTGACAATTATTTGGGGGCCCTCTCCGGGACGAAACGAGTACCACATCTATGGGCGATTGGTGATGTTACTGGTAAAATGATGTTAGCCCATGCTGCATCAGCCCAAGGAGTCGCAGTAGTGGAAACTATCTGTGGACGCGATCGCCAAGTCGATTATCTCAGTATTCCGGCTGCTGCTTTTACTCACCCAGAAATTAGTTATGTGGGTATGACTGAACCCGCCGCTAAAGAGTTGGGTAAATCTCAAGGCTTTGAGGTGGCTACTGTCAAAAGCTATTTTAAGGGTAATTCTAAGGCGATCGCTGAGGTCGATACTGAGGGAGTTGCTAAGGTTATTTACCGCCAAGATACCGGGGAACTCCTGGGAGTTCATATCTTTGGCCTCCATGCTTCCGATTTGATTCAAGAGGCTGCTAATGCGATCGCTCTCCGTCAATCTGTCAATACCTTAACCTTTTTAGTCCACACCCACCCGACTTTATCAGAAGTTCTTGATGAAGCCTACAAGCGGGCTGCTACTATTGGATAATCGATAATCCTGTAGGTTGCGTCAATTATGGCGCACCCTACACACCCGATTAGATGTTATTAAAGCGCGGATTTGAGATTACCAAAATGTCCTTTTTTATACCTACTTTCAAACAATGGGGTTATTTAGATTCTATTCATCTCACCCTCTGTATTGTCGGGTCGCGGAAAATAGATGAGTTTGCTGATTTGGATTATTCCCGCCAAGGTTGGGAAATCTTTGCCCCGAATTTGACTATTTATGGCTTTGATGCTGACCAAGAAGCCTGCGATCGCCGTAATGCTGAACTCGCTTCTCAAAATATTAATTGGACTGAAAAACATATCCCCCTCGCACTCTGGAATCACTGTCAAGGTGCTTGTTTATATGTTACTCAACATCCAGGTTGTTGTTCCCTATATCCCCCTAATGATGTCGTGATTGACCGATTATCAGAATATAGCGATCGCCATAAGTTAATCTCCACTACTCAGGTCGCTACCACTACATTGGATAATTTTTTTGCCAATTTAGCACATCCCATTGATTTTATACAATTGGATGTACAAGGGGGAGAATTGAATGTTTTACTCGGAGGTAAAAATCACATTATCCCTGATGTCCTCGCCGCCGTAGTGGAGGTGAATTTTATTGAATTATACAAGCATCAACCTCTGTTTGCAGATGTTGATCAATATCTGAGAAACTCCGAATTTACTTTGTTTGATATCGGTCAAAAATGGCATGGCTTGCGACAAGGAATTAGTCTCATGTCCCGACAACATCGCGGACAGTTTGTCTGGACTGATGGCTATTATTTCCGTGATTTAATTCGACCTGACCAAAATCATCATCTCAAAACCCCAGACCGGATTCTTAAATTAGCCTGCTTGGCTGATATGTTGAGTTTTTATGATTATGCTTTGGAACTTTTGGGCTATTTAACTAAGCGATATGGTGTTAGCGATCGCCGTTACAATTTTGCTGATTGTATTATTCAAGTTTTGGAAAACAATCCCGAAGCTGTCAAGCATGGAATTAATACTATTCCTTTTGTGAATGAACTCCGAAAATACACCTATCTTACCTGATAGTTGTGTCCGCCACAATTCCTAAATTTTACCCCCAAGGTGGGGGTTTTTAGGAGGCAGATCAGTTCATCAAATTAACCTGTAAAGACTGAGTTTCATGGTTTCTCAAATTCGGAAATTTATCGAGACAGACTTGATTAAAAAAGCCCGATGATCTTTCAATTTCAATTAAATCTCGTCCTTCCACATATCCCCCCAGACGCAAAATAAATTCCAGGCTGCAATTAACCCCTGATTCTGGTATATCTTGAGTAGCGATCGCTAACAGGATAATCTTTTGAGAGTTGAGATCCATTTGAAATCGGCGGATATGGGATTGATTCCAATTAGCGGTTGTAGGTTCAGTATTAAAGCCATTATAAGTAGCCACAAAACTGGTTAACTCTTGCTGTTCTAACATTCCATTATTGTTGGCATCATATCCGGTAAATTTTCCTTGCAGAATCCCCCCTTGAAACTCAGTCGAGAAGCTATAGGTTTGGGGTGAGTTAGCCTGGGCGCGAATTAATCCACCCATAGCCAATACTAAAGCAGTAGCCCACAATAAGTAATGTTTGAAGCCAAATAATTTGGGGTAACTCATTATATACTGTAACCAAACGGGACTAAATCGAGATAAGCACCCTAATCAGCAGCCAATAATTGCCAGATTTGTTCACCAGGCAATCGGCGTTTTTGTAACTGGGAATTAACCCAATCAGCCGCCGCCATTCCTGATTCTAACACACCATTAATAGATTTGGGGCTGCACCAATCTCCGGCCCCCACCAAAGGCAGGGGGGTTATAGTAGTTATACAGGGAGTCGATAAAGATTCTTGACAAAAAGCATAACGCCATCGGTGAACCTGCATCCATTCGGGGGAGTTTAACCAAGAAAATAAGCGATCGCTGGCAGTTTGTAGGAGAATCCTTCCGGGGGTTTCTAAGTCCGTGACATCAAGATATTGGCGGGCAAATTCCGGGGTACTATGGAAAACCAAAATAGGTGTTTTGGGGTTCTGGCGGCGGCTACTGTCCAAACTGACCCACTCCAGGCGATCGCCTTCGGGAAATTCTACCCCTTTCCAGAGGGGATTTCTGTTCTCTAATGCTGCCCATTTATCCTCACCATAACCCGCCATAACTGCCAGAGAGGGATTATAGTTAAGCGATCGTATTTGTGCCACCAGCGCCGCCGGAATTTGGGCTGCCGGAGATTCTAATAAAATTAACGCTTGGGGGGCTGGAATAGCTACAACTGCCGCTTTAGCCGCGATATTTTGGGGAGTTTCCGGGTAGTTATCAGCCGTTATTGCTAAATCCAAAAACCAGCAGCCATTATCCTGGGGAGTAATTGACTCTACCCGGCGACCAAACCAAATATCCAAATCAGCCGCTAAGAATTTACCCACCCCATTCATTCCCTGGGGACAAATATAAAGGCGCTGCATTGGTGAGGGGTGAAATTCTCCCGACCGAAACTGATAAATCGTATCAGTCCACAGTTGCAGATCCGACCCCATAGCCGTGATTAACTTTCCCACAGTCTCCCCAGTAGGTTGGAGATACCGTAAACCATGATCAACCCGATCTCCGCCTACCCGACGAGTAGCTGCGCGTCCCCCAACTCCCCGAGACTTCTCCACAACTACCACCGAATATCCACCCCGCCGCAATTGTTGGGCGCAAATTAACCCGGCAATCCCAGCACCAATCACAATTATATCAACTTGGGTCATAATCAAAATGGCAATAGTAGATACTTTTCCGAAATCTGGTGAATGAGGTTAGCCAGGGGACTCCATGCCTAGGGAACACCATTACTTTGATGTCAATCATATTGATTGACTCTATGGCTACCGTCAAGAGTTCCCTACACTCCTGTTTAACTTTTGATAGCCGGGCAGAGAGTAAAATATATAATTATGGTATCATCTGGGGCTGAGGAGGGCATCGATTTTGGATGAACTGAGAACAGCATTAGAATTGGCAACAGAAGATGAGTTAGAGCAGTTGACTGAACTTCTATTTAGCCGTCGGTTTAACCCGTTGGATTATGTTAACACACCCCAACCTATTGACGTACAGAGTCGCGATCGCGATGCGTGGTTGGATTCTTTGGAACAACGTTTCCGTTATTTGGCTGCCGACGGAATGACTGTCTTGAGGGGAAAAACCCAACAAGTCACCTATCGTCAAACCTTGATCCAGGTTTGTCGGTATCTCAAGATTCCCTATTCCAGACAACTGTCTACTACTGATTTGGAGGCGGAAATTTTTCTTTCCCTCTTGGGTCGCGCTTGGGACCGTCTCCCCGTATCTGAACAGCAAGACCTGACCCGTCGTGTACAAGAGGCCTTAGCTAAATCTAAACCTATGCAGCCTTTGCCGATGTCTGTACAGAAAGACCCTTTAGGGTTGCTGTTTAAAGCCGGAAGCGCTGTAGCTATTAGTTCTGTAGTCAGACCTGTTATTCTAGGGCATATTGCCCATCAGTTTGCTTTGCATTTTGCTAAATATCAAGTCGCGCGCCAAACCTTAATTCAAGGGGGGACAGTGGCTGCTACCCAAATTCAGGGACATCTCGCGGCCCAGGCTGCTAATCGGGGTATGGCTTTGACCGCCGCCCGTTATGGCGCTACCCGCAGTATTTTGGGGTTTTTGGGTCCCGTGTTGTGGACTTGGTTTTTAGCCGACCTCGGTTGGCGCGCCATTGCTACTAATTATGCGAGGATTATTCCGACTATTTTTGCATTGGCGCAAATTCGGTTAACTCGTGGCGACTATAGTTGGCAAATGGTGTAATGGTTTGATATGACCTGGAAGTGGTTCCCAACTCACAGCGATCGCTCTTTACAAACTGCCTGGAATTGCATACAGTTGGGAGTGTTAGCCTTGCCCCTATTGCCTAATTTAGGGGCTATTGCCATCTTTGTAGCCGTCATTACTACCCTTAAACACAGATATCAACAGATACTTAATCTACCTAAAATCCGAGGCTTATTAGGATTAGCTGGACTGTTACTGTTAACCGTTATTTTTGCCGAAAATCCAGTTGAGGCAATTTTGGGCACTGCTAATTTTATCCCCTATTTTATCGTCTTTGCTGCTGTAGCAATCCTCCTTGAGAATTTTGCACAACTTCGATGGCTGTCTTGGTTATTGATTTTACCCGGAATTCCTATTGTGATTTTGGGTTGGGGACAGCAATTTCTGGGTTGGTCCGGTATCGAACTATTACAAAGTGTTTTAGGCTGGGTATTAGCACCAGGAGGAAACCCACAAGGGCGGATGGCTTCTGTGTTCATGTATGCGAATATTTTGGCTGCTTATTTAGTCATTGTTTTCGCCTTTTCTTTGGGTTTGCTAGTCGCAGAATTAGGGTTAATAACTGATGTAAATTATGAAAAACACGGGATTTTAACTAATGTTAATCCTCGATTTTTGCTGGTAACTGCTGCTACTACAACTCTACTTTCCGGGTTGGGTTTAATTGTCACTAACTCCCGTAATGCTTGGATTGTGGGGGTTTGTGTTAGTTTAGCATACGCCATATATTTGGGTTGGAATTGGTTGTTAGGGTTGGTCGGTGTAGTTGTGGCTGCGGTGTTGGGGGCTGCTTTTGCACCTTCTCCTCTTCGGGATAGTTTACGGGTAATTATTCCAGGCTATTTTTGGCAAAGATTAACCGATGAAAATTTCGATCGCCCCCTAGAAACTCTCAGGATAACTCAGTGGCGATTTACTTGGGAAATGACCCGACAACGACCAATTACTGGCTGGGGTTTGCGAAATTTTACCCCCGTTTATGAAGCCCAAATGAATGTTTGGATGGGACACCCCCACAGTCTACCATTAATGATGATGGCGGAAGTCGGTATTCCGATAACTATAGCTTTTTGGGCTGGGGTGGGATGGGTATTAGTAGATGGGGTAAAATTGATGGGGCGACCCTATTTAACTAAAGGCGATCGCCTAGTTTTATTTAGTTATATCGTAGCATTTGGGGCCTGTGTTTTATTTAACTTAGCCGATGTCACCATATTTGATTTTCGGGTGAATCTGTTAGGATGGTTACTGTTGGCGGGTATTTATGGGGTAACTAAGAATTAGTCTCCCGGGTTTTCTCTTCTGGGGAAGTCACAATTTCTTGAATTTGGTCTAAAGTTTTAACTACCAGTCGTTTCGCTTGTAGTTTCCATCCTAATTGCTGAATCGAAAAAGCCGCATAAAACCCCACCGCTGTAGCGATAAAATCCAGAGGCTGTGACCAGGAAATTCCGAACAATAGACCTAAGCCACCAATTCCCCAAAATGGCAAAGCTACCATTTGCCGATTTTCTTCCACTAATTTCGCCAAAAAATTATTAGGTATTTCCGCCATAATTTCTTCGCGGATTTTATGCTGTTGGGGATAGGGAACTGCAAAGCTAAATTTACGGCGCAGTTTCTCCATTTTGCGGGCTTCTGTACTATACTCCGTTAATTCATCTTCTGCCATTAAAATCAGTTGTTCTTTTTGACTCATGGTGCTTTGGTTGTTAAAATTTATGACCTGTCACCACCATAAACCCTACCGGATATTTTGGCAAGCGGGAAATCTGATCACCCGGAAAAAAAGCCCTAGCATTCAAACCTCCTATTTTTGGAAGCGTTTTTTAACTCGGGAAATCAGTAAATCCACTTCCGGTAATTTCATCTGTAACGCCCAGAAAGCAAACAACCCCAAACCAATAAATCCTGGAATAGACAGTTCCAATAATATGGCAAAAAATCCTCGGCTACCTAACCACTCCTCCAAACCGAGACGAATTACCCAGGCCACTAAGCCAACGACTATACTACCAGCAGCCAAGCCGAGAAATGGCCGACTCCACTCTTTCCAGGGTAAACCACCTAGGCGGATATGTAATAACCATAACATCATCACCATAGAGATTAAGTTAACTCCCACGGTAGCCAAAACTAAACCGGGCGCACCGAAAGCATTAACCAAAATGTAGTCTAATAGTGCATTCAGGAAAATGTTAAAGAGACTAACCCGAAAGGGAGTCTGTCCGTCTCCGAGACCGTAGAAGACTCTGACTAAAACATCTCGCCCCAGGTAGACAAACATTCCGCTACCATAGGCCATTAACATTAAAGCCACAAATTTGGAGGCGGCTAGGTCAAAGGCGTAGCGTTCATATACCACCCGCACAGAAGGCAATGCTAAGGCTACCATTAATGCACTCAGGGGTAACATGGTAATCGCCGTTAGGGTTAAAGCCTGACGGATACGGTCTTTTAATTCTGGCCAGTCGCTGGGGTCTCGCAAGCGGGAAAACAGGGGCAGGAATGGCACTAAAATCATGTTGGAAATGATGCCGAGGGGCGTTTGTACCATTAACCCGGAATAAGCCATGGCGGCGGCGGCTTGGGGTATGTAGGAGGCGAAAAATAGGTCGGTATAGACGTTAATTTGTAGCGTCCCTGATGACAGGGTGGCGGGAATCATTACTTTCATTACGTCTCGGACTCCGGGCTGTTGGAAGTTGAAGCGCAGCCGCAGTTTACCGAGTCCCGATCGCCACATGGCGGGAAGTTGTACTATCCACTGTAGGATAGCCCCAGATAGGGTTCCTCCGGCTAATACTAGCCCTCCTAACAGGGCGTATTGCGGTTGGGTGATACTTTCGCCCAAATATAGGGCGAGGGCGATTAAACTGCCAATCAGGGCGAGGCTGGAAAATAGGGGACTAATGGAGGGTAGCCAATACATATCGGCGGCGTTGAGGCTACCGAAGCCAATACCTATTAACCCAGATAAAAGGGCCATCGGAGCCATGATTTTGAGTTGCTGAATGGCGATCGCCCTAATTTCTATGCCTTCCGGGGTCTGGCTTAGTCCTGGGGCGACTAGATCAATCATAGGGGTGGCAAAAATGATTAATCCCACCGTCACAAATAGCAAGACAGTCCCCACTAGGGTGGTGATCGTTTCTACTAGGGGTTCGATTTCTTCCCGTTTACGTTTGGCCAACGCGCTGACGATCGCACTATGGAAGGGGCCGTTAATGCCACCTAATAAAATCAGCAGGAAGCCAGGAATTACATAGGCGTAGTTGTAAGCATCGATGGCTGGCCCTACTCCAAAGGCTGCGGCCATCGCCTGTTGTCTGACTAAGCCAAAGATTTTACTAATCAGAGTGGCGATCGCGACAATGGTGGCAATTCCCACCAGGGACCGGGTGACTTGTGGTGATTCTGACACAGAGTTTTAGGAAAGTAGGAATATATGGGACAGGGTTAATTAATAACTGTTAATTGTCAACTGTCAAGTTTTGGATTCGTATACAATAATCCGGTTTCCGCAAGGATCATAAGCGTAAATTTCCCGACCGTGGGAGGCGATGATAATTTCGCCCGGTGGTGGGTAGCCTAAATCGCGAAAATTCTTGATCGCTTTTTCTAGGTCACTTACCTGCAAGCATAAACTCATTGCGCCCTTAGGGGAACTAAATTCTTGGCGATCGCCGCTTCTGGGTTCAAATATCCCTAATCGTAAACCCGGTAATTGAAATTCCGCATACACTCCCTCAATATAGATCTGGGGTGGCATCCCCAATAAATCACTATAAAATTGGCTGAGTTGGGCCAGATTAGGGGTCGAGATGGTGACAACAGCCGCGTGACAGTGTAAAACCATATTTGGGAACTTAAAAAGGGGGGGCTTGACTACACTTGATCATCATAGTTACTTTTGGGATCAGGCGATCGGCATAATCTAGTCTTAAATATCATTGATTACTTTCATCGAGATCACTTAATTAATTGAACAATGGCGCGAATTTTTATATCTGCTGGTCATGGAGGTTTTGAGAATGGGGTTAGAGACCCTGGTATTGTAGCCGGGGGAACTACTGAAGCTCAAGAAATGATCCGAATTCGAGATATATTATTATCAGAATTGCGTTCTCGTGGGGTTCAGGCTTTGGCGGTCCCTGATGATCTATCTCAGGTCCAAACTATTGACTGGATTAATACTTATTCCCATCGTGGTGATGTGGCTATTGAATTGCACATGGGAGGCTCTCCTAATCCTTCTAATCGAGGGGTTACTGTATTTCATATAGCATATAATTCTCAACGCAAAAAAGATGCCGAGTTGATTCTCTGGTCCTTATTGCGGCGGGTTCCTCAGTTTCCCAGCCGTGGCGCTAAACCGGACACGGAAACTGGACTCGGACATCTAATTTTTTGCCGTTGGATTGCTATTCCTTCCTTATATATAGAAATCGGTTATTTGACTAATCCTAATGACCGGAATATTTTACAAAGCCGCCGCGCAGATATCGCTACCGGTCTGGCTGATGGTCTGGTGGCTTGGGTGAAAAGTGAACATATTAATCCCACCCCTCCTTTACCCCCAGGAAATCGGGTTTATGGTTCAATTGGGATTAGAATTAACGGTCAGGTTTATGGGGAAAGGGGACTTTTGGTTAATGGTAACTCTTATATACCTATCGATTTGGTAGACCGCCTAGGAATTGACTTAACCCAATTGGCTAGGGTGATTCGGATTCGATATAATAATATTGTTTATATTAAGGCGATCGACTTGCGGAATTTTGGTATTGCTGTCAGTTGGGATAATCCTAATCGGACGGTGGTTTTAAGGTCGATTTCTCGACTCTATAACGACCAAATCGATCGCATTATGGGGGGAGGATATACCACGGAAGTACAAATGATTGTATTTCTGAAGTCAGAAAATCCTGATGCGCCTAATCAGTTTCCCGAAATTGCTAAATTATATCGCCGTGAAGCTATGGTCGAAGGGGTTAATTATGATGTGGCTTTTTGTCAGATGTGTTTGGAGACGGATTTCCTCAAATTTGGCGGAATTGTCAAACCTTCAGACTATAATTTTGCGGGTTTGGGAACTGTTGGGGGTTCCTCGGAAATTGCTGCATTTGCTACTACTGAAGAAGGGGTGAGGGCGCATATTCAACATCTGAAAGCCTACGCTACCCATGAACCTATTGTTCAGGAAATTGTAGACCCTCGTTTTGATTATATCACTAGGGGGGTCGCTCCCTCTGTGTTTTCTTTGGGAGGAAGATGGTCTGATGACCCTCAATATGGCGATCGCATTGTGGCTTTAGTCCGAAGACTTTATGAAATGTCTGGCTTGCTGTAATCTATGGATTATCAAATATCTCCTAAATCACAGAATTTTAATATCCCTAACCCTCACAATTTTTTAATTGCTGAAAACGGCGATTTATTTCTAGATATTGTGCAGCAAACTCTGGGCGAATTGATTAATTATCATCAAGAATATGGGAAAACAGCGACTATTTTAATGGCGGAACCTGATCCGGTCATATTTTTAGCCACCTTTTGGGCGGGTATTATGGCTAACTGTTCCCTGATTTTAGCTAATCCCAATTGGAGTATTGGGGAATGGGAACAGGTGTTTAATCGCATAGGTCAAACGGATTTACAATTTGGGAAGATTCCCAAGATTGCCAATATTGATCATGTCAATAATCCCGTAAATATGAGGCGATCGCCTTTTCCTGATGGGTCGATATTAATTCCCACAGGTGGTACATCAGGAACCATAAAATTTGCCGTTCACACCTGGGAAACCCTCACCGCTTCCGCCATAGGATTTCAACAGTATTTTGACCAATCCCAGATAAATAGTTTCTGTATTTTACCCCTATTTCATGTGAGTGGGTTAATGCAATTTGTGCGATCGCTAATTACTGGGGGACAGTTGGTAATTTGGTCTGGCAAAAATTTAGAAAACCGTGACTATCCCCAACTAGATATTTCCGATTTTTTTATTT
This sequence comes from Limnospira sp. PMC 1279.21, assembly GCF_032349615.1. Lineage (NCBI taxonomy): Bacteria > Bacillati > Cyanobacteriota > Cyanophyceae > Oscillatoriales > Sirenicapillariaceae > Limnospira > Limnospira sp. PMC 1279.21. The sequence continues at coordinate 13,201 of NZ_JARPLU010000103.1, forward strand.
CCCTAGTTCCCACCCAACTACACCGCCTTTTACACCATCCCCAAACCGCTAATTGGTTATCCAAATTTACCACCGTTTTATTGGGGGGAAGTCCCCCTTGGTTAGAGTTACTCAACCAAGCCAGACGACACCAAATTAGACTTTCTCCCACCTATGGAATGACCGAAACAGCTTCCGGGGTTGTCACCCTAAAACCTGATGATTTTTTAGCCGGAAACAATAGCAGCGGTCGCGTCCTTCCCCATGCTAAGGTCATGATTGTAGATCCACAGGGTCAACCGGTAAAATCTCCCGAAATTGGATTGATTAAAATTCAGGCTAATTCTCTCAGTTGGGGTCATGACACACAGATAAATCAACCTAGACTCAGCCAGTTGATTACTGATGATTTGGGATATTTTGATGAATGTGGATATTTAACCCTGGTGGGAAGACAGGGAGATCAAATTATTACTGGGGGTGAAAATGTTTTTCCGGTGGAAGTAGAAGCCGCTATTTTAGCCACGGGAATGGTGGCTGATGTTTGTGTGGTGGGAATTGGCGATCGCCACTGGGGAGAAGTGGTCACGGCGGTTTATGTTCCCCATGACCCTCCGGTATCTATTCAAATATTAGCCAATTCTTTAGGCGATCGCCTCAGTCGTTATAAACATCCCAAAAACTGGATAGCAGTTGATACATTACCCCGCAATGACCGAGGTAAAATTAACCGCCAATTGGTCATTCAACAAATCCAAAACTGATTTGATTTGGGATGATCAATTATTCCGATTGATTACTTGACAAAATAGACCAAGCCTGGTATAATCCCGCCGAGGAAAACGCCGGAGTATGGGGGTCGAGGGAAAATCGCCGCCTTAACGAGGCGGGTTTCTGTCTGGTTGGCGGGACTGTTTCCCTAAGTTATCAATCCATTCCAGTAAACGGCGCGATAGTTGCCAGTTGCGGTTTAAAATTTCATCGGAAGCCACAATAGCCCCCAGTAGTAGCGCCACTGATAATATATCCATAATCCCTGATACTTGCTAGATTTTACAGTTTGAGTGCTACTGGAGCATCAGGATAGACTGTACAGTGTGATTTTGTCAAACCCAAAACTGAAAAACCCTGTCTTATGTGGGATATAAGGGTTATCTATGGAGACGATCGCGACAAAGTATTTAACATATCTTAAGATTCCGTTATAATAGCGGGCGATAGCAAGCGAGCAAAGGGAATGGTACAGGCTTTGTTTGGAAGCAGTCCGATTCAGACCCCAAGTGGCGATCGCCTGGTCAGTAAAGTTGTCGGGGCAGCGATCGCCTCATTATTCAAACGTTCTGATCACATAGAAGCTAACGTCCGTGCCGAACCCGTGGCCAAGCTGTTACAGGGAAGCGTAGATGGATTTGACTTCATTGGCAAAGGAATGCTGATGTACAATGGTCTGCGGATCGCAGTGATGGAACTCTACCTAGAAGCAGTGGCGATCGACTTTAGCGCCATTTTTTCGGGTCAAGTCCAACTGCGACAACCGACAATGGCAGTGATGCGAGTAGTTTTGACCCAAGAGGATCTGACAGAATCCTTTAATACCCCCTTCATTGTAGAGAAGTTACAACGTCTCCAGTATCAGGGCGAACCCCTAAAGTTTCAGAAAACCCAAATGCAGGTCAACCCAGATAATACCCTGGGGTTTCAGTCTCAGATCAGGATTGGCGACTCTCGGAGTTTAACCTGTGTAGATTTTTGCGCCCAGGTCGAAGTACAAAAACGTCGGCATATCCAATTTGTCAACGTCCAATATAACGGGGACCAAGAGGCTGTCAACCTAGGTAAAGCCATGATTGATCACGTCAACAATTTACTTGATCTCGATAAGTTTGCCCTAGAAGGTACACAACTACGGGTTGATCGGATGCGGATTCAGAATGAGTCCCTAATTTTCTACGGTTCAGCGCAAATCAACCAATTTCCCAAGGGAAAAAGGGGTTAATCGTGGGTTGATGGTCACTAACCCCAGCCTAGGGCCTATTGTCTAAGCCCTAGGCAGTCAACTACCACCGGATAGGTGGGTTAGGATTTAGGATCATCCTTACCAACTTTAGGGATAAAATCGGGGCGATCCTTACCTTCCCAACCGGGGGGTCGTTTAGAATTGTACCAAGCGATCGAGCCAATACTCACAGCAGCAATAAAACCCACAACCAACACAGCTACCGGAATCCAAAGGGTATTTTCCATGATAGATATTTCCTTTCACTTCACCAATGTATTAACGATTATCCTACCTGATAGAGCAGGCTAGGAGTTTTTCACTTCCATTTGGGGTTACACTGCAATACATACATTGCGCGCTGTAGAGGAAAAATTCCCAATGCCACCTTGGGTTTTTGGATTATTGATGATGGTCGGTAGCTTTGTGTTAGGGGGACTTCCCCTAACCAGTTGGATTGTCAAAGGGTTAACTCGCATTGACTTAGCCAAGCAGGGTAGCGGTAACGTCGGGGTTGCGGCAGCTTTTACCCAAGCCGGGAGGGTCGCGGGCATTTTCGCGGCTGTAGCTGAAGCGCTCCGAGGTATTATCCCAGTAATTGTCGCCCGATCGCTATTTCCTAGTGAATGGGAACCCTTAGCCCTAATTTCCCTAGTTTTCCTGGTAGTCGGTCGATATCTGATCGCCAAAGGCGGCGGTGTCACTAATGCCACTTGGGGGGTTTTAGTTTATTCTCCCCCAGTGGCTATCTCCGCAGGGATTAGCGGTCTATTACTGTGGCGGTTAGCCCTGACTATTTGGCCGAGTCAACCTACCCGCGCCCGACTGCGGGCTATGCGTTTCGCCTGTTTAAGTAGTCCCCTCTGGTTGTCTGCTTGGCATAGTCTCCCGGATCATCGTGATTTATCATTAGCAGAACTCCTAGCAGCGATCGCTTTAGCTTTGGTGTTGATTATAATTAACCTGCGCCAAGGTGATGATTTTGGCTTGTTTATGAAACAGCAATTATTATCCTTAAATGACCCCCTAGATCTTGATAGCTGTGGTGAAAAAGCCACCCGGCTTAGTCAACTAAAACAAGCCGGGTTTAAAGTTCCTTCCGGCTGGGTTTTACCAACTATGGGCAATCAGGAAATTGCCCGAGATAGCCAATCTCAACATCAAGACGAAATCGACTATTTTCAACTGCCAACACCAACTTATCATTATCCGTTAATTGTGCGTTCTTCCGCCTTGGGAGAAGATGGAGATAGCAGTTCCGCCGCCGGACAATATACCACCGTTGGTCTGATTACATCTGAGGCACAATTGCGGTCAGCGATCGCCCGTTGTAGAGACTCTTACTGGAGTGCGGAAGCCAAAGCCTATCGCCACCAAAGGAATTTATATGACACCGGAATTGCCGTTTTAATTCAACCCTATATTAGCGCCCAGATATCTGGGGTCATGTTTACCCGGAATCCCTTAGATGGAGGTTCCCAGGTGGTCATAGAAGCCTTAGCCGGGGAAGGAGATGTCGTAGTTTCTGGGCAAAATACCCCCGTACATTTAGAAATAGACACCGCCACAGAAACGGCTACTTATGAGAGTTTAAATAAACTGGGAGATGATGGTTTATTATCGCGATCGCTACTAGGGGATTTAGTAGCAGAAGCACAGGCGATCGAAGCCTTTTATCATGGTTTACCCCAAGATATAGAATGGGTTTGGGATGGCGAACAGATTTGGATATTGCAAACTCGACCCATTACCAACCTGCGACCTATTTGGACTCGGAAAATTGCCGCCGAGGTAATTCCGGGGGTAATTCCTCCCCTCACTTGGTCAATTAATCGGCCTTTGACCTGTGGAGTATGGGGGGAAATTTTTAGCCTGGTTTTAGGGAAAAAAGCCAGTCAACTAGACTTTCAAGAAACCGCGACCCTCTTGGGTTCCCACGCCTATTTTAATGCCACCCTGTTGGGGGAAATTTTTAGGATGATGGGATTACCAGAACAGGGTTTAGAGTTTCTGTTGCGGGGGGAAAATATGGGTAAACCACCCCTAAAAACTATGTTGGCTTCTGTACCAGGTTTATGGTTATTGGTACAGAGAGAGTTGGCGCTAGTCCATGAATTTGAACGCGATCGCGACAAGATTTTCGATCCGGGTTTACAACGATTAGAAGCTGATAGTTATTATGAAACTCGCCTACCAAGTTCCCTATCTTTACCACAGTTGATCCAACGGGTTGACCGGATTCAAGAAATCCTGAAATTAGCAACTTATTACAATATTTTGGGACCCATTGGCTTGGCAATTCGGCGATCGCTTTTTCAAGTCCCAGAGGAATGGCTACCCGTGGCTAATTCCCCCGAAGTCGCTTCCATGCGAGAGTTGCAGAAAATTGCCGATCACCTCCCGGAAGGGGAAAATTTACAGGTATTAGCAGACCAGTTTTCTCAAAATCCTGAGTTGCAACAACAGTTTAAACAATGGTTGCGCGAGTATGGATATTTAAGTGAAGTGGGAACCGATATTTCCGTCGCGACTTGGTGGGAACAACCCCAGACATTTCGGCAGATGTTATTCACTATGGCGGAAAATCCCGCCAGCGGCACTAATCGCAATGTAGGCGGATTTAGTGTCTGGCAAAAATGGCGGCTCAATCGGTGTTATAAACGAGCTGTAATTAAGGGTGAAATTGCCGAGGTTTATGGTAAATTATTGGCTCATTTGCGCTGGACTTTTTTGGCAATTGAAGCCGTCGCCTTAGAGTCGGAAATTCTCACGCAACCGGGGGATATTTTCTTTTTGAAATTATCCGAAATTCGCAGTTGGATAGAGTCGGGAATTGATCCGCAATGGCGGGAAGTGGTCAAACGGCGGCGACAACAGTATGAATGCGATCGCGATCGCACCGTCCCTCCCGTGGTTTATGGGAATTTGCTACCCGAACCTAAACCAGAACCCCTCGAAGGCGCTTTACAGGGAATTCCCGCCAGTGTCGGCTCCGTGGAAGGCTATGTACAGGTTTGTCGGAATTTGGCGGAAGGCTTGGAAAATGGCATCGAAAAGCCCATTGTGGTAGTCCCCTATACTGATGCGGGTTGGGCTCCTTTACTCATGGGGGCGGCGGCGATTATTTCTGAGGTGGGGGGTCAGTTATCCCATGGGGCGATCGTCGCCCGCGAATATGGCATTCCGGCGGTGATGAATGTCTCCCAAGCCATGTCCCGCCTCAAGACCGGTCAACGGGTCCGGGTAGACGGCTACCGGGGAACGATCGAGATTTTGGACAATTCCAATTAATAATTAATAATTAATAATTAATAATTAATAATTATCACCCTCGTAGGGTGCGTCACAGGGATAACCTATCGGGTCAACAGCCAATTTTATGGTTCTGACGCACCACATTAATTATCGGGGGTGGGGCGGGTTTCTAAGGAAGTAGGGTT
>NZ_JARPLU010000104.1:0-18115 GCF_032349615.1 Limnospira sp. PMC 1279.21
TGAGTCGGTTTTCCTCTCCGCGATAAATCACGGAGCTTCCAACCCTCCCAGGAGTTTTACGTGAAATCTTGGGGGAAGGTGCAAGCCTTCTCCTTTTGACGGCAATTTTCTATCCAATTAATCAACAATGGCTGTTAAAGTTTTAATTCCCACTCCCCTGCAAAAGTTCACTAACAACCAAGCTACCCTTGAGTGCGAGGGGACGAACATTATGGAACTAATTGATTCCCTGGAAGCTAGTTGTCCGGGTATCAAGAAAAGTCTCTGTGATGATGAAGGAAAACCGAGGCGCTTTTTGAATTTCTACGTCAACAGTGAGGATATTCGCTTCTTAGATGGTACGAATACCGCCTTAGCTGATGGTGATGAAGTGAGTATTGTTCCGGCTGTGGCTGGAGGCTAGAGAGAGGACTGAGAAACCTGGTTTCTGATACTTTGACCGGGTGTAACGGGTTCCGTGACTCCTTTTCGGGTAGGAACCCGGTTACCCGGAAAGTCTAGGATATTAAGTCATTTTCTCAGAGCATTAGCGATCGCTCCTTCTAATTCGCTTTGGGAGAGGCTAGTCACAAAAAAGACTTCCTGAACGGTTTTTCCCGCCCTAGCCAAGACCTTAAAGCCGCCGCGAATAGGAACAGATACTCTTAACTTCATGTGCGGACAATGAGCCTTAGCCCTAGTAATTACTCCCGGGGTAATCGTATGAATTCCCTGATACTTGGTTAATCTATCTAAGACAGGGATCAAGCCCTGAAGGTGGGTAGAGTGATTCCAAACCAAGCGCCCCGAGTTTTTATTATTCATGATTTTTGTGAAAACGCTACTACATCATTCTAAAAAAAAGTAGGGACAATTCACGAATTATCCCTACATATATTATCGATGCAATAACAATAGGCTTAAAAACCTACGCCTAGCAATTAGTCAGCGGCTTGGGGGAGCAGTTCCCGTTTTTCGCCTTGTAAGACTTGAACTTGACCGTCCTCATTAACATCAACGATCGCCGTATCGCCTTCTTTGACGCGACCAGAGAGGATTTCCTCGGCGAGGCTATCTTCCAGCAAACGCATAATGGCGCGACGCAGGGGACGCGCACCGTAGCTGGGATTATAACCTTCTTCTACCAGTCTTTCTTTAAAGCGATCGGTAATTTCCAGGCGAATGCCTTTTTCAGTGAGGCGACCGAACACCTCGTTAAGCATAATTACCGCAATTTCCTTGACCTCATCTTTATTGAGTTGACGGAAGACGATAATTTCATCAAGACGGTTAAGGAACTCAGGACGGAAGTATTGTTTAAGTTCTTCATTAACCAGGTTGCGGATGCGGTTATATTGAGCATCAGCTTGATTTTCTTCAAACTCGAACCCAAGACCGCCGCCACCTTTTTCGATCACCTTAGAGCCAATGTTGCTCGTCATGATGATCAGGGTGTTTTTAAAGTCTACGGTGCGACCTTTAGCATCGGTCAAGCGCCCATCTTCCAAAATCTGCAATAACATATTGAAGACATCGGGGTGAGCTTTTTCGATTTCGTCGAACAGCACCACGGTATAAGGACGACGGCGCACGGCTTCGGTGAGTTGTCCACCTTCGTTGTAACCCACATAGCCGGGAGGAGAACCGATGAGTTTAGAAACGGTGTGCCGCTCCATAAATTCCGACATATCCAGGCGGATCATAGCTTCTTCTGAGCCGAAGAAGTAGGCGGCGAGGGATTTAGTCAACTCGGTTTTACCTACGCCTGTGGGTCCAGAGAAGATGAAACTAGCGATGGGTCGGTTGGGGTTCTTGAGTCCGACACGCGCACGACGGATGGCGCGAGAAACGGCTTTGACAGCTTCTTCCTGACCGATAAGACGCTGGTGGAGGGTGTCTTCCATGTGCAGGAGTTTCTCGGACTCGGACTCGGTGAGTTTGTTAACGGGAATCCCGGTCCAACTGGCCACGATTTGGGCGATATCCTCTTCTGTTACCATGGGGGAATCATCGTCGTCGGTGCGAGTTTCGGATTTTTTGTTTTGAGCGATCGCCCGAATTTGGGATTTAATTTCCATTTCGCGATCGCGCAATTCTCCGGCTCGGTCAAAGTCTTGGGAGCGCACCGCGTCGTCTTTTTCCTTGAGGACTTGTCGCAATTCCTTGTCGAGTTCCTTAGCGGCTGGGGGAAGTTGGGAGTTAATCAGGCGCACCCGCGATCCGGCTTCATCAATCAAATCGATCGCCTTATCGGGGAGATAGCGATCGCTAATATAGCGATCGGACAATTTCGCTGCTGCTTCGAGAGCCTCATCGATAATTTTAAGTTTGTGGTGCTGCTCATAGCGTTCCCGCAGTCCATAGAGAATCTCAATGGTTTCCGGTACCGAAGGCTCACCGACCATCACGGGTTGGAACCGACGTTCTAGGGCCGCATCCCGTTCAATATGCTTGCGGTACTCATCGAGGGTAGTAGCACCGATACACTGCAACTCACCCCGCGCCAAAGCTGGCTTGAGGATATTAGCCGCATCGATAGCTCCTTCCGCAGCACCTGCACCAATGAGGGTGTGAACCTCATCAATTACCAGGATGACATTACCGCAAGAGCGGATTTCATCCATAATCTTTTTGAGTCGTTCCTCAAACTCACCCCGATACTTAGTACCCGCCACCAATAGACCGATATCGAGGGTAACAACTCGTTTATCTTCCAGAATGTCGGGAATATCATTTTGAGCAATGCGCTGGGCGAGACCTTCGGCGATCGCTGTTTTACCGACACCCGGTTCTCCAATTAGGACCGGATTATTTTTGGTACGCCGACCCAAAATCTGGATCACCCGCTCAATTTCCTTTTGTCGTCCCACTACCGGGTCAAGTTTGCCCTCAGCGGCCATTTGGGTCAAATTAGAGCCAAACTCATCGAGGGTTGGGGTCTTAGTGCGACCGCTACTTCCCCCGGCGGTGACTTCCGCCGTTTCACCCAACATCCTAATTACCTGGGTGCGAACCTTCGACAGGTCAACGCCCAAATTTTCCAGGACGCGAGCGGCTACTCCTTCTCCTTCTCGGATCAGACCCAGAAGCAAATGTTCTGTGCCGATATAATTATGCCCGAGTTGACGAGCCTCTTCCAAGGAAAGTTCTAAAACCCTCTTGGCGCGCGGAGTGAACGGAATTTCAACGGCTACAAACCCGGAGCCACGGCCGATGATTTTTTCGACCTCGATCCGAGCATCTTTGAGGTTGACCCCCATGGACTTCAGGACTTTGGCTGCTACGCCAGTCCCTTCGCCAATCAGACCCAGGAGGATCTGTTCTGTTCCTACGAAGTTATGTCCCAGGCGGCGTGCTTCCTCCTGGGCTAACATGATCACCTTAATGGCTTTTTCTGTGAAGCGTTCAAACATGGCTAATTTTTATCACCTGCTGCTGGCTCGTATGCTAATTTTAGCGTGATATTTTCAATGATCGGGTAAAACTATGCCGAAAGTTGCTCAACAAGTTTTACTTATGGGATTGACTCATTTTTAATTGTATCTACGGGATGAGGTATTTAGGTTGGCGATCGGCTCGTCTTTGGCCATTGAGTAATCCCCAATGACTACGGGATCTGCCGAATAGGGACAAAGTACCCGAAATGGAATCAGTGATTCTGTATCGTGGTTGTCTGTCTCTGACCCGGATTTTAGCACAATCTCAAATAAGACTTGGCAGACCAGAAAGCCAAAGTATTAGGGCATCTTCTCCGGTGTCGGCATAGTATTTTTTGCGCCTTCCGGCAATTTGGAAGCCGAATTTTTGATATAGAGATAGGGCGATATGATTGGAGGGCTTAACTTCTAGGGTAGCGTGGGATAATCCTCGCTGTTGGGCGAGTTGCAGTAAAGCCCGCAGTAAATCGGCCCCTAGACCTAAGCCGCGATAATCGGGATGAATGGCTAGTAAAGTGATATGGGCTTCGTCTACAATAGCCCAGAGACAACCGATGCCTATGACTGGTAGGGGTGGCGTTTGGGCGACTTGTACGGAAATTGGCTGTAAACCTGATAAGGGTTGTCCCTGGGTTGGGTGTGTCCAGATGACCAGATCGCTATTGGGGCTATCTAATTCCCGTTGATATCCCGATTCATTCCATAGTCCACCTAAGCAAAGGCGATCGAGTTCTACTACTGCGGGTAATAAGTCGGGGGTGAGAAGTTTGAGTTGTAGGATGGTCACAGAGGCTGGGCTGAAAGCTAATAGATAGATTAAGATTAACCATGGTGACAGAAATTTGGTACGATCGCAGATACACGCGCCGATAAAAAAACTAACTATTGATACTAAAACTGTGGAAAATTCAGGACTTCAGTACCTACTCAACTCGGAAGAAAGCACAACCGAGCGATCGCCTAACCAACAACTGTTACCCCTCACCGCTAAGGTCAACCACCAAGACCACCTAGAAATTGGGGGTTGTGATGTCGCGGAAATGGTCAGTCAGTTTGGTTCCCCTCTATATATATTAGATGAAGTGACCCTGCGTACTGCTTGCCGTCAATACCGGGAGGCTTGGGCGAAATACTATCCGGGAGAATCGCTGATTCTCTATGCTTCTAAGGCATGGAATTGTTTAGCGATTTGTGCAATAGTTGCCTCGGAAGGTTTGGGAACTGATGTGGTTTCTGGTGGGGAACTATACACCGCGAAAACGGCGGGGGTGAGTCCCGATAAGATTTACCTACATGGTAATAATAAATCGCGATCGGAACTGGAGTTAGCCATTAGCACTGGCTGTACTGTAGTGGCTGACAACTGGCTAGACCTGACCAACCTGGTGGAATTGGCAGATGAAATGTCTGTACAATCCCCCGTGCGGGTGATGATCAGATTTACCCCAGGAATCGAGTGTCACACCCATGAGTATATTCGCACCGGACATCTTGATAGTAAATTCGGATTTGATCCTAATCAACTTGATGAGGTGTTTAAATTTGTCAGCAGTAACCCATCTCTATGCTGCGAGGGAATTCACGCTCATATTGGCTCTCAGATTTTTGAACTGCAACCCCATCAAGACTTAGCTGGGGTGCTAATGGATGCGGTCACTAAAGGCAGTCAGTATGGTTTAAATATTACCGAAGTTAATGTGGGGGGAGGTCTAGGGATTCGGTATACAGAAGATGATGACCCCCCCAGTATTGAAAGTTGGGTAAGTGCGATCGCCTCATCCGTCGTCGCCGCCTGTGAACAGCGCCAAATCCCTTTACCTAAGCTGTTGTGTGAACCAGGGCGATCAATTATTGGTCCGGCTGCGATCACTGCTTACACGATTGGTTCTCGCAAAGAGATTCCAGATCTGCGGACTTATATAGCCGTTGATGGGGGAATGTCAGATAATCCCCGTCCGATTACTTATCAATCTGTGTATAGAGTGGTAATTGCTAATCGGATGTCCGCACCATTAACCGAAACCATAACAGTAGCTGGCAAACATTGTGAATCTGGGGACATCCTCATTCAACAAGCCCATCTCCCCGGAGATTGTCAAACTGGTGATATCTTGGTGGTAATGGCAACAGGAGCCTACAATTATAGTATGGCTTCTAACTATAATCGTCTGCCTCGTCCGGCAGCCGTTCTGGTGAATGATTCCCTAAGTTCGATAATTATTCAACGGGAGACCTATTCGGATCTGATTCGTCAGGATCGTTTACCCGAGAGGCTTGGCGATCGCCCTTGATGCCTTAATTTAAGTAACTAACGCGGGGTTAGACATCGCCCCGCATCATGCCTGTCCCCATTTAAGGATGAGGAATCGAGTCCCCAGCAATATAGATAATTAATTCATTATCGATAAGTTGGGAGTTCGGGAAGATGTCAATAGTTTTAACCTCATATCGCGTTCAATGAGTTCGGGTCAAAGTCAAGACCCTGCCTGGCTTGAGTCCTGGTTGGTTAACAGCATCGATATTGGACTGGTTTTTGCCGTCGCCTATATCGTCCTTGTGATTATTGGAGAGCGTCGAACCTTGTGGATGGTTCGAGGTTTCATTGTGTTAATGTTGGCAACGGCGATCAGTAATTGGGCTAATCTGAGACTGCTTTATATTGCCCTAAATAGTTTGGTAACTGGTTCCGCAGTGGCTATGGCTGTGATTTTGCAGTCAGAGTTTAGACAATTTCTGGAAAAATTAGGGCGAGGGGAGGTGCTGCAACTGTTTGCTGCCAGCCGAAAAGGTATCCCTGAAACCGATGGAGTCATTGATCAAATTGTCGAGGCGGTCAAAGAACTTTCTCAAAACCGTACTGGGGCTTTGATTATAATTGAAATAGGCAGTCCCATTGATGAGCGTGATTTTTCCGTTCCGGGTGTGCGTTTAAATGCCGAAGTTTCCAGGGAACTGCTACAGACGATTTTTCAGCCTAAAACTCTACTCCATGATGGTGCGGTGCTGATTAGAGCCTCTAGGGTGGCTGCTGCCGGGGTGATTTTGCCCCTGTCTGAAAGGATAGCCTCGCGACAGTTGGGAACCCGCCATCGAGCAGCTATGGGCATTACAGAAAAGGTTGCTAAGTGTGTATGTATTGTGGTTTCTGAAGAAACCGGGTCAATTTCTCTGGCTGATAAAGGTGTACTGAATCGACCCCTAACCAGTAGTAAACTCAAGGAGTTATTAGAAGCTCGGTCTTTTGTGGCGGGGGATGATAGAACTAAGCCTCCTATTTCCATAGATACCCTTAAACGGCGAATAGGATTAAAGAGGTGGTCGTTCATTTCCCAGGTGTTCCGTTTTCGTTCGTCAGCTTCTCGGGAGAAAAAATGAGTCGAAAGCCAAGGGTTATACATGAGTTACCTGCTGACCTTGACCGAAATCGCCTCCCAAACCATGTCGCGGTGATCATGGATGGTAATGGTCGCTGGGCGAAACGTCGGGGACTACCACGCACTATGGGACATCGGCGAGGGATTGATGCTCTCAAGAATTTACTCCGTTACTGTCGTGATTGGGGAATTAATGCTTTAACGGTTTATGCCTTTTCCACGGAAAATTGGGGGCGACCCCTAGAAGAAGTAGATTTTTTGATGGCTTTGTTTGAGCGGGTTCTCATGCGGGAACTTGAGGAGATGATGGAGGAGGAGGTTAGGATTAGGTTTGCGGGGAATTTACAGGGGCTTCCTGGTTCTCTGAGAGAGTGCATTGAGAAGTCAATGGAGACTACCCGCAATAATGAGGGGATTTTGTTGACTGTGGCTACTAATTACGGGGGACGGGAGGAGATTGTTAGGGCTTGTCAGGCGATCGCCAACCAGGTTAAACAGGGTACTCTCGAACCGGAAGCCATTGATGGGGCTTTATTTGAAAAGTATTTGTATACAGCCGGAACTTCTGACCCGGATTTATTGATTCGCACCAGTGGGGAATTACGGATTAGTAATTTTTTGCTGTGGCAAATCGCTTATGCTGAGATTTATGTGACTGACACTCTCTGGCCGGATTTTAACAGCCATGAGTTTCACCTGGCCCTGTGTTCTTATCAGCAGCGAGAGCGTCGATTTGGTAAGGTGGGTACTCGTGAATGAATTAGGGACCGGAAAAAACCGCTTGTTCGATATCTTGACGACTCAGGGAGTATTTAAAAGACCGTTGAATGTCTTGGCCGTCTGTACCTGCGCCAATGTAACGGACTGTTATTTGGTCAATATCTAACCATAGCTCCGCTTTCCAGGTGGGCTTTTCTACTTGCCAAGAATGGAGTTCCTGGGAGTCCTGTTCCCCACCAAGGGAACGTAACCAGTCTTCGATTTCTGGTAGGGGATGATTATATAGGGGGGTATTGGGACTGGGTAAGGTCATAATTGATTGCTGTTGAAAATTTTTCTCGCTTAAAGGGTTATATCTGAACGAAACATGGCGATCGCTATTGCTAATCCTAAACAGCTTATCAAACTGACTGCCATCATTAACAGAGCAAATAGTTCTCCGGGAGATAAAGGCCGATTTTCGGCGGCGATCGCTTCCGTCGCGCTGGAATGCCTCGATTTTGATGGTCTCGAATGGTGCCGATAATTAATCTCAGTGGGGGGAGTGATCACCCGCGTTGTACTAATAGTTTGATCATAGATTTGACGGCGATCGGGATTACTCAGAATGCTATACGCCTCATTCAACTCTTGGAATTTAGCCTTAGCACAATCTTCTGATAAATCTGTTGTATCTGGATGATAACGTTTACTCAGCTCTCGGTAAGCCCGCCGAATTTCCATGGATGATGCCGAGGGATGCAAGCCCAACAGCGTATAATAGGTGGGTTTGATACTGCCCGGCCATGGTTTCTGTGATCTGGCTTGTTTATTAGTCACGGCTATACCTCATATCATATCTTCCCTAGGGCGCAGTGGTCGCACGTTGTTGCGCTATACGCTGATTCTCAGCATACTGGCCAACCCTCTCTTGAGCAGCCTGATAGTTTTCGCTGTCCTGTGGAACCTGGCTCATGAGTTCACTGGCTTTTTGCCACTCACTGGCTACCGCATTCCATTCAGCTTGAGATTGGGCGGTCTGGGCTAGGGTCGCCGCATTCATTGCCGCATTAATGCCGTCACGCCAAGGGTCCGTCGGGACCGTGGGGGGGGCGGCGGGTTCTGCCGTTTGGGGAGTTTCTGGGTCTGTCGGTTCCGCCGTTTGGGGAGTTTCTGGGTCCGTCGGTTCCGCAGTGTCGGCGGGGTCCGGGTCGGTGGTCATTTCTGAACTACCACCAGGGAGGAAAGGTAGAGAGAAGATACCAGCAAAATGCAATCCAGCTAAAGCAGCGATCGCCACCAATAATACGATCGGAATCAGTAACAGGACTTTATTACTTTTCGGATGAGAAGGTTGTACTTCTTGGGTTTTGTCCTCATCATCATCATCATCATCATCATCAGGATCATCATCTTCTTCTGGAATGTAGCCACCCTGGTCATCATCATCAATATCTTGGTCATCATCTATGTAGTCGGGGTCAATGTCATCATCATCGACAACATAATCATCAATATGATCATCCTGATCGAGGAGGGTATCTTGTTCGCTGAAATCGTCCTCAATATCACCTACATCAGGGGGAATCATATCATCTTCCGGGTCGATCGCCTTCGGTGGTGGCTCCTTCAAAACGATCTCTTCTTCCCAAGCGGGATCATCCCCCAATTGTCGTCCATAGATTTTCACAGTATAGATAGAGGGGACATCTAACTTAGTCATCCCATTGCGAACAAATGTCACCAATGATTGTTGATTGTTAGGAACCGCATCCCCTTCTAGCATGATGTGTAGGGAGTTATCTTCCCGACAGACATCGGCATTAATGTTTTTAGCTTTTAGGGAATTGTTAATCACATTGGCAATCGCCTGGGGATCGCCCTGCTTGGCTAGTTCCAGTTGGCTTTGGTTTGGCATGGCTAACCCTCACGAGAACCTTGGGGAATTTTCAGTGATACCTCGGACGTGACACAGATTCAGAAACGGGGGAGCCAGGCTCCAGGGCTTTTAAGCCGCCCTTACACCCGATATTACAGGGGCGTAAAGATACCAGACCCAGACTGAAACGGCGAACTGTGCCACTCAAATGATAATCTATCATACATCAGCGGTGAAATAAGCGACAAAGTTCGATGATCTGTGTTTGTAGCGTTGACTGTTCATCTGCGCCACGTTTAAGGCTAATTTCCAATTGCAGCAGTTTCGGTAAGGTTTGTTGAAGTTGCTGTAACGAAAGGGGCTGCACTTCTTTTTTCAGAAAGTATATCCGCTTGGGGTTCCCCACTTCCGCGAGGCGGGCGATTTCTTTATCATCTCTGGTTCCGGTTTCGATCATCAATTTGACCCATAGCCAGGTGCGGAATTGTCCTACTAGGGTAGCTAGGATTTTGAGGGCGGGTTCGTTGTGGGCGATTAAATCGGCAACTAACCCTAGGGCTTGGCTAGTTTTGCCTTCTCTAATGGCGATCGCCAGTTTTAGACTATTCTGGGTATTGCTGTGAATTAGGGGAGTAATAGTTTTGATGTCTAGGGAACCGTCTGTCGTCTCAGCATATAGTTTAAGTTTTTCCATTTCGCCATAAAGTTGGCGGGTATCATTTCCCACCGCTTCGGCTACAAAAGCCACTGATTCTGCTTTGAGTTTAACCCCCAGTTGTTGGGCTACTTCTCGGACTCGCTGTTCCAATTGGTCAGTTTTCCAGGGGGGTATTGCCGAAAATTCCTGAACTTTGGCATATTTTTGTAGGAGTTTCGTGGATTTGAGGCGGCCATCAGGTTTATTGGGACTGCTAAATAATAGGGTGGTGGTTTCGGGAATAGCCGGTAAGGTTCGCTCTAACTCCTGTAGAATTTCTGGAGAACAATGCTGAGTCAGGGGTGTGTTAACTAGCCATACTAAACGATGTCCCAACCCGAATGGTGGAGTCATAGCTTGATTTAGTCCAGAAATGACTGAATCTGGTGTATCGGGCAGAATTTTGTCAAAATTGAAACTAGACCAATTGGGATCAACGACAGATTCCCGCAAGGTGTCCACTGCTTTGCTCAGGGAGAAGTCGTCGTCCCCCCAGTACAGGTAAATTGGCATAACAAATTGTCTTTGAATAACGAGGAAAACAGACTTGGACGATAACTATCAAACCTATGTCAATCGGGTCGCCAGGATGACTTTAGGGCCGGCTTACCTATCACAACTGGAACATATCCAGGAATCCCCTAAATTTACCCTTGATGCTCAAGGTCAGAGGAAGCCGGTTCCTTTTCCTGGTTACAGTGTGATTACGCCTCCGGCTGGGGAAGATGTTGATAATGCCGATTTTTATCAAAATTTGACCGATTGTCAACAGCAACTGGCACGAATTTTAGACCCTGATTTTTTTGTGAAGATTCCCCCAGATAGCCTCCATTTTACTTTGGCTGATTTGATTTGGGATGATTTGTATCGAGATGCTTCTCAGCAAATACCCGATTTTGAAAGTAAAGTTCAAGAGGCGATCGCCGAATCTTTTACTATTTTTGAATCTCAGAAAATCTCCCAGCCTTTTCAATGGCAGGTTTTGGGTTTGATGGTAATGACTAGGGCGATCGTTGTTTGTTTGGTTCCTAGGGATGAGGAGGCTTATAATTTGTTGATTCAATTCCGAAGGTCTATTTATCAGAATCGTAGTTTAATGGCTTTGGGAATTGAGCAGCAATATCACTTGGTGGCTCATGTTACTTTGGGATATTTTGGCTCTATCCCTAATGATTTAGACCGAGAAACTTTGAGCCAACAAATTTTTGAGTTAAACCATCAATGGCTCGATAATCCCCAAGAAATACTGATAAAAAAAGCCGATTTTAGGAAATTTGAAGACATGATGGCTTATCGCCGAGAAGCTCACTGGCCGCGATTTGTTTTTTAAGGCTTTTTTTTGGGTGCGTCAGATGCAGTTTTTTAAGATGCTCTCAATTAGAGTTAATTGTGCTGCTGACGCACTGAACATATCCAATCATAATTGAACGCGACAATATCAGGATATTGTTTAAAGTAGTAAAATCTGGCTAATTATTGACCAAAAATGGCTGTTAATTGATTAATTGTGAATATTGACAATTTACCTAAAGTAGATAGTTGACGATACATATTATTGGCATTAATTTAGATGGATTGGCGGGACTTTCCGACTCCGTTCGCCGGGTGGTTAAACGGGGTAATCTGTTAGTGGGGAACTCTCGCAATTTGGGTTTTTTAAGCAGCTATGAGACTATTCCAAAATTGCTGTTAACCGATATGGTCGAAACACTGTCCGAACTGAAACAATGGCTAACCAATTGGGAAAGGAATTATCAGACTAACCCGGAGGTGATATTTTTAGTATCTGGCGATCCGTTATTTTTTGATGTGGGGGGATTATTAGCCGCCAACTTTCCACCAGAACAGTTAATTTTTTATCCCCATATTAGTTCAATGCAGTTAGCTTTTAACCGTCTGCAAATTCCTTGGGAAGATGCGAGAATCATTAGGGTTGATAGTCGGTCAATGGATAGCTTAACTCAGGCTTTAAAAGAGGGGGTTAAAAAGATAGGCATTTTGACAAGTGTAGATTATCCCCCTCAAGCGATCGCTCAATTAATCTTATCCCTAGATTTAGCGAAAGTTTATCAATTCTGGGTTGCCGAAAATTTGGGGGGCGAAAATGAGCGAGTACAACCCTACCCGGTAGACCGGATAAATAACTATCAATTTTCACCCTTAAACTTGGTGATATTATTACCCGATTTACCAGCGATTATCGACCAGGTTGATTTAGCCAATCTTCCCAGTTTAGGAATACCAGATCACCTATTTTTCGGCAATAGCAATCAACCCGAATTAATCACGCCACGGGAACTGCGTATCTTAGCATTAGGGGAACTAGGGTTACAGCCAAATCAAGTAGTTTGGGATATGCAAGCCAGTCCGGGTTGTCTCTCAGTAGAAATAGCGAGATTATTTCCCCAGTCCACCATTTACGCCATCGAAAAAACGGCATCGGGAACCTGTTTAATTGAACAAAATTGCCGCAGATTTCAGATAAACAATGTGATATCAATTAATGGGGAATTTCCCGCTATATTACATCATTTGAGAACGCCCGATCGCATTTTTATGGGCATTCCCGACAACAATTTACCGGAGATTTTAGGAATCTGTAGCATTCGACTTTCTCCGGGAGGTAGGATAGTAGTAGTTTTGAGAACTTTAGAACATATCAATTTAGCATTACAGTGGGTTAAAGACAAAATTACCAGGGAAAAACACTGGAATTATCATCTGTTACAAGTACAGCTTTCCCGTTCATTTTCTCTGGGGAGTTTAACCAGATTTGTTTCTGTAAATCCTGTGACCATTTTAACCATTTATAATCACAGCTTATTTAGTTAAACTCGACCAATTCAGCTTAGACAAATCATCGAAGTTTAGCCCCATGATTAACAAACTGCCCAAAATTTGTTATAGTTAATTAATACTGTTCACAAGTCAGCCATGTTAAATTTACCAGTTGACCAAATTTTTAATGTCGCCAACATATTTGTACTGCCTTTTTGGGGTCTAATGGTGTTTGTTCCCAATTGGGGAGTTACCAGAAAAGTGATGGAATCATATATTCCCTTTATCCTGTTGGCGTTAACATATTTGTATCTGTTTGCGGGTAGCATAAACCCGGAAAGTGCGGCGGCTTTATCCAACCCCCAATTAGCAGATATCGCTAAGTTTTTCGGAGATGAAACGATCGCAGCCGCCGGGTGGGTTCACTTTTTAATCTTAGATCTGTTTGTGGGACGTTGGATATATTGGGAAGGACAAAAAACCGGAGTTTGGACAATTCATTCTCTGATTTTATGTTTATTTGCGGGTCCAATGGGTTTACTTTCCCACATTATTACTGCTGCTGTAACTCGCCAATTTTTCGCGGGTGGCGGGTCAGAAACTACCACCGATCCATCTGTGAGTTAATCAGAAGTTGGGGTAATTTTCAGTTATTACTCAGTTAAGTTTCCGGCTACCTTCAGATTAATGAGTTTATCATATTCTGGAGGTAGCAAATTCATGTGATTTAATTAGGGGAAAAATTATGGCTGTGGATTATGATATTATCGTCATTGGTGGGGGTTCCGGGGGTTTGGTTGTGGCTAGTGCTGCCGCACAATTAAAGGCTAAGGTCGCCCTAGTGGAACGCGATCGCTTAGGGGGTGATTGTCTCTGGTTTGGTTGTGTTCCTAGCAAGTCTTTGATTCATGCTTCTCGCCGGGCTTATCAAGTCAAAAATGCCGCTAAATTTGGCATACATACAACCTCGCCAACCATTAATTTTGCCGAAGCGATCGCTCATGTTCAACAAGTAATTAAAAATATAGAACCCCATGACTCCCCACAACGTTTTCAAGGATTAGGGGTTGAGGTAATTTTTGGGGATGGTCAATTTATTGATGCCAAAACTTTTGCAGTCAATGGGAAAAAATTAACAGCTAGGGCGTTTGTTATTGCTACCGGTTCCCGTGCCGCTATTCCCAATATACCAGGTTTAACAGAGGCTGGTTTTCTCACTAATGAACAGGTATTTTCCTTGGAAAAATGCCCGAAATCTCTGGCTATCATTGGGGCGGGTCCTATTGGTTGTGAGTTAGGACAGGCTTTTTCTCGGTTGGGTTCGGAGGTGACAATTATTTCCAGTCGCGATCATATTTTACCGAAAGAAGAACCGGAAGCGGCTAGGGTAGTTGAACAGCAATTTCAGGCTGAAGGAATCCGCATTTTGCCGAAATCACGGGCGGAAACTGTGGAAATTGCCCAGGGTAAAAAACTGATTAAAGCCGGGAATAATACGGTTATTGTTGATGAAATTTTGCTGGCTTCAGGGCGATCGCCTAATGTGGAATCCCTCAATTTAGAGGCGGCGGGAGTAGCCGTAGAACCTGGGGGAATTAAGGTCAATGAAAAGCTACAAACTACCAATTCCCGAATTTATGCCTGTGGGGATGTAATTGGGGGTTATCAGTTTACCCATGTGGCGGGTTATGAAGCCGTTGTGGTGTTGACTAATGCCCTGTTTTTCCCAGTAAGTAAGGTAAATTATCGCGTAATTCCTTGGGCGACATTTACTGACCCAGAATTGGCGCGGGTGGGGTTGACAGAAGCACAGGCGAAGGCTGCTTATGGGGATGATGTTTATATTCTTAGACAACAGTTTTCTGATGTGGATCGCGCCCAAGCTGAGGGAGAAACGGGGGGTTTTGGGAAAATTATTGTGCGCGGAAATGGGGATATTCTTGGGGCTCATCTTGTCGGACCAGTGGCGGGGGAATTAATCCATGAGGTAGTTTTGGCAATGGCTAATAATTTGAAGGTTTCGGCGTTAACAGGTATTCACGTTTACCCGACTCTTTCGGAGGTAAATAGCAAGGCTGCTTTATTATTGAAAAAGCGGAAATTTGCTGAAAGTAAATGGCAGCAAAGTTTATTAAACAGGTTTTTTGACTGGCGGCGATCGCTACATTAACAGACCTTCTCTGGGATTTCTGGCAGATATTAGGATACTAACAGTTTCAGATTGGGAATGAGAATAGCCAGCAGAAAAATGGCTAACTGCATGGTGACAATACTGGGACCGGAGGGCAAGTTTAATAAGGCTGATAACATCATACCTAAAACCGCACTAAATCCACCTAAAGCCGATGATACGATAATGTAACCGATAAAATTGCGGGTTAGTAACCTAGCCGCACAGGCGGGAATTACCACAAAAGCACTAATTAGCAATACACCGATCGCCCTGATGGATATTCCCACCAGTAGGGATAATAAGACTATAAAGACAGTGCGATGGGGTGTGACAGCCACGCCGCGTGCAATGGCTAAGGGTTCATTTAAGGTTAGTAACATCTGCGATCGCAAAGTGAGGGCAATAAATGCAATGCAGATTAATAGTAACAAACCAGACAAGATTAAATCCGATTCGCGAATCCCCAAAATATCGCCAAATAAAATATTATTAATTCCCCCTCGGTAATCGTCTCTAAAACTCAGGATAATAATACCAATAGCCAGAGATGAAGAGTAAATTATATTTAATAAAGCATCAGTCCAGAGTTGGGTACGTTCCATAAAATAGGTAACACCGAGGGCAAATAATACGGCAAAAGGTAGAATCACCCAAGACGGATCAAGCCTTAATAACAGGCTAATACTAATGCCTAATAATGCGGAATGTCCGAGGGCATCACTAAAAAAAGAAAGCTGTCTTAAAATGGTGAAACTGCCTAACATTCCCCCCATCAACCCAGTCAGAATGCCACCCATGATAGCTCGCTGCATAAAAGGCAGTTGAAAAAGCTCAATCATACGCATTAAGTCGGCTGGAATATTCAAGGGTTAATCTCCTTATAATTAGATCAGATTTCCATGTTACCGGGTAATAATTAACCCGTGATTTGATTGTTTATATGATAATTATTGGTATGGATTAATCGTAATTGAGAACCATAAGCGATCGATATATTTTCGGGAGAAAGGATAGTTTCCGGGGTTCCTTCTGACAATACCATGCGATTTAAACACAGTACGCGATCGCAGTGTTTTTTCACCTGATCTAGGTCGTGGGAAATCTGCAAAATTGCCCAACCTTCTTCTTTTTTGAGTTGATATAATAATTGGTAAAAATCCAACTCTCCCTGAACATCTAAACCAGCCAAAGCCTCATCAAGTATCAATAAGCGGCGGGGACGCACCACACAATAAGCTAATAAAACTCGCTTCATTTCACCACCGGAAAGACCACCAATCAAGTGATGGCGTAGGTTCCAAGCATCCACCTTAATTAAGGCTTGTCTAATAGCATGATAACGGCTTCTGGAACCCACCCAAGGCAGTTGTAAACCTAATTTATCCCATCCCAAACCGACTAATTCCTGAACAGTGATAGGAATGCGGCGATCGAACATAAAATTTTGAGGTAAATAGGCAATTTCCCGGCGGACATAATTAGGCAAATATCCTGAGCGACTCAAAGGCTGTCCTAGGATAAATACATCACCATTTTGGCGGTGTAAAATGCCTAAAATCGACTGAATTAATGTACTTTTCCCAGCCCCATTGGGTCCAATAATTGCCATGTCGGTTCCTTCTTCTAAGCTAAAAGAAACCTGGTCAACAGCCAAATATGTCTCATGATAAACAGTTAGTTTATCTACCATTAACACGGGATTGTTCAATTTTAATCTCCTTAAATTTAGCACAATTAATGATTAATTACCGGGCTAAATAACCCGGCAATCTCAGAGGGTTTAACCTAGAAGCGTAAGCCAACTGGTTGGGGAATAACCGCCACAGATTTAGGCGTTGATAAAGGTAGCCATGACTGTGTTTGTCCGCCGAGAGCATCTAATACATTTTGAGCATTTTGCCGCATGACACGCAGATAATATTCAGGTTCGATCGCTTCAGGTCCGCCAGTTTCGATAGGGTTAAAGACACCGACACGAATTCCCATATCTCGGGCGATCGTAGAAAACATATCCTGATCTACTTGGGGTTCAGTCAGGATAGTTTGTAGTCCTGATTCGGCAACTGTATTCATAACTCTTTGTACATCTTGGGGGGATGGATTTTGTTCCGGGATACCCACAAAAGATTGAGATATGAGGTTATACCTTTCGGCAAAGTAGGGGGCAAAATCATGGAAGACTACAAAAGTTTGTCCAGCAAAAGGCGCTAGTTTTTGGGTAATCTCAGCATCAAGTTCTCGCAGTTTTTCGATGAATGCAGCCGCATTGGCTGTGTATTTTTCGGCCCCTTCTGGATCAGTGGCTATTAACCCATCTCGAATATTTTCGACTTGCTGAATTGCGCGTTTAGGATCTAGCCAAATATGGGGGTTAAATTCTCCATGATGGTGGTGATGATGTCCGTGACCGTGATCATGACCGTGACCGTGACCGTGACCGTGATCATGACCGTGACCGTGACCGTGATCATGTCCGTGACCGTGATCATGTCCGTGACCGTGACCATGACCGTGATCATGATCATGATCTTCATTAGCAACGGTAGGGATGCCTTGACTAGAGTCAATAATTACTAGGTTATCATTGCGGGCATTCTCAATCAAACTATCTAGGAAAAACTCCATTTCCAAGCCGTTTTTCACCAAGACATCAGCGTTGACGATCGCCTGTATATCTCCTGGTCTAGCCTGAAAATCATGGGGTCCCACATTGGTCGGCATTAATTGCACTACTGTGGCGCGATCGCCTACCACAGCTCTGGTAAACTGTGTCATGGGTAAGAATGTGGTCACCACCTGCAACTGTGCTTCTGTGGCTACAGTTGTAGCTTGAGTCTCTGGTGTTTCTGTCTCGCCAGTGGTATCTGTCGGACCACAACCTCCTAAACCTAGGGCGACTGTTGAAGCCACCAATACTGTTAAACGTCCGAATAATCGAGATCTGGAAATCATCAAAACCTCCTGCTAACTGGTGATCATGCTTTTCACGTAAAACTCCTGGGAGGGTTGGAAGCTCCGTGATTTATCACGGAGAGGAAAACCTACTCAAGCGGCTGACCGCCGCCAGCACCCCCTTGCGGGGTGGAGGGGTATGGTTGT
>NZ_JARPLU010000105.1:0-18107 GCF_032349615.1 Limnospira sp. PMC 1279.21
GGTTTATCAAGCTGACTTGTGGGAATTATGGCTGACTGCGGAACCCGCCCCTACAGGTAATTTTATCCCGAAAAATAAAAAAAAATTATCTTGGCCCCCCGCGCCACTTTTTTTGGGGAAACCCTTGCTTTTGGGCGGCGCTTCTGCTACTATATTATATAATGGGATATGCGTAATTTTTTTATTTAACTCATGCCTCCCATTATGTAGGATATGACTCTATCATATCCCCATTCGCTCGGCTTGTCAACCCCCTGGAGCGGTGACGGGCTGGGCTATTTTTTTTTTTGAAAAAATAAATCAACTGAAAAACGGCTGAATTTCGTGGGGGTGCAAATCTCGCCAGTCGCCAGGTTGAAGTGAATTGAGAGTCAAATGAGCGATCGCGACACGAACCAGTCGCAAAGTAGGGAAGCCGACGGCGGCGGTCATGCGTCGAACCTGACGGTTGCGTCCTTCAGTTAAAGTAATTTCGAGCCAAGCGGTAGGGACATTTTGGCGAAATCTAATGGGAGGGATACGAGGGGGAAGAAGTGGTTCAGTTAATAGTAGTTGAACCCTCGCTGTTCGGGTGCGATAATTTTGAATGGTGATTCCCCGTCGCAGTTGTTCTAAGGCCTGTGTAGTGGGTATTCTTTCCACCTGAACCCAGTAAGTACGAGGATGAGCAAATTCTGGCTGGCCAAGTCGATATTTAAGTTTGCGATCATCAGTCAGTAAAAGTAACCCTTCACTATCAAGGTCTAATCGTCCGACTGAGTAGACGGAAGGAATAGGGATGTAATCCTTCAAAGTTTGTCGAGACGGAGTATGAGAATCACGATCAGTAAACTGACTGAGGACATTATAGGGTTTATAGAACAAGATATATCGATAAGCCATACAGAAAAGTCTAGGACATAGTGTGCATAACAAAGCGATCGCGTCCTTGAGCCTTAGCTTGATATAAAGCAGTATCAGCCATAGAAATGAGATGTTCAAGCTGCATATTGCTATTCGGCAAAACACTCACGCCGCCCATACTGACACTAATATATTCACTAATAGGGGAGGTTTCATGAATTCTCTGTAATTGTAGGATTTGCTCACGAATTGTGCCAGCCACATTACACATACCCTCAGCATCAGTATTGGGAAGAATTATAGCAAACTCCTCGCCGCCATAGCGAGCGACCAAATCACCAGGTCGTCTAATGGAGCGAGTCAAAGCCTGGGCTACCTCTTGTAAACAGCGATCGCCCTCTTGGTGTCCATAAGTGTCATTGTAGTGCTTAAAAAAGTCAACATCACACAAAATTAAGGATATGGGGGTAAATTCGCGGATACACCTGCGCCACTCGGTGATCAAATAGGTATCAAACTGTCGGCGATTAGGAACCTGAGTTAAGCCATCAAGAGTAGCCAGGCGTTCAAGCTGTTGATAAAGTTCAGCTTGTTGAATGGCAATTCCCAACTGTACGGCTAACTGCTTAATAAAATCGACTGCAGTTGACTCCCATTGACGGGGACCAGAACAATGCTGGACCATGAGCAACCCCCAGAGGCGATTATAAGGTTCAGAAGCGACAAACCCCAACTCGGCAGAAGTATCACTGCGCCTTCGGGTCAAAATGGGAACGACCAAATTAGCCTGTACTTGAAACTCTGATAACAAACGAATATCGCACTGGCTGAAGTCTTGAGTGGATAGATCGGCCATAGCTTGGACTTGACCCTGGCTGAACCCAGCGAGATAGTGGGGAGTCCAGCAATCTTCAGTAACAATAGTTCCGACTACAGACTTCCACCCCGGGGCGACTGATTCGAATACCATCACGCCATTACCATCATCGTGAAATCGGTAAATCACGACTCGGTCAGTATTGAGAAACTCTCGAACCTGACTAACAGTAGTCTGTAAAATTTTATCCAATTTGAGCGATCGCCGAATGCGTTGAGTAATGACAAGCATCAACCGTTGACGTTCGGCTTGCTGTTGGAGATTTTCTTCAGCCTGCTTGCGTTCAGTAATATCCTCAACCATACCCTCATAATAGAGTAGTTGTCCTAAGCCGTCCCGGACAGCCCTAGCTTTCTCAGAAATCCAAATAATCTGATGATCAGCACGATAGACCTGAGATTCAAAATTAGTAATGGAATCGGACTCCTGCAATTGGCTAATAAACTCAGCGCGACGACCGGGATCAACATACAACTGGTGGCTAATGTCGGTCAGTTGGGTCATCAGAGCCTGGGGTGAATCGTAGCCATAGATTTTGGCTAAGGCTGGATTCACATTAATATAGTGACCGTCCCAGGTGGTCTGAAAAATACCCTCGATCGCATTTTCAAACAGACTACGATATTGATATTCGGCTTTTTGCAAAGACTCTAAGGCCTGTTTGCGTTCACTAATATCTCGATAAGCACTCAAAAACAGGCGCTCATTCTGATTTTCGACAATGGAGGTAGACACTAAAAGAGTTTTCTGTTCTCCTGACTTAGTGACTATGGTAGTTTCCACATCTCGCACGCCTCCTCGTTCTAAAATCTCATATAATCCCATGAGAGCATCTTGATGAGCTTGGGGGTCAGGATACAGAAGGGACAAAAAATCCTGAGAACTTTCTACTTCCGCCAGGGTATAGCCAGTAATCTCCTCCATCTTGGAGTTATAGATCCAAAACTTTCCGGTCTGACTGCTCAGGGTAATGCCTTCTCCCACAGTTTCGATGACACTGGTTAACTGTTGAGCGGTTTGGAAAATTTTTTCTTGTGTAGAAAGGCGTTCACTGATATTAGTATTGACGCAGATCAACCCGACTAAATGACCCTGTGGGTCTCGGATGGCATCTGCTCTCATGTGAACCGGAATGACTCTGCCGCTGCGGGTTAGCTTGTGGACTTCTCCTTGCCAGGAATACCCGCCTAAAATATGGCTCATGACGGCTTCGCCGACGGTGGGATCAATATAGAGGCTTCTGTGACCTCCATGTTGGTTAAATTGTTCGACGGTTTCGTATTCAAATAAATCACAAAAGGCTCGGTTTTGATAAATTTGGACTCCGGTTGCGTCCATAATGGCGATCGCATCGGTGGTACTATCGACGGCTTTGCGAATTCTTAATAGGGTTTCTTCGGCTTTTTGGCGATCGGTGATATCTTCAGAGGTGACTAAAATGGCAACTATATTGCCGTTGCTGTCATGAAGGGGAATACGATTGGTTTCTAGGTAGACTATTTTACCATCTGGGCGGGTTCGGGTTTCAATGTGTCGATATTGAGGGATATTGGTTTCAATGACAGTGCGATCGCATTTTCGTAAATAATCAGCCATCTCCCGGGTGGCGGGTAAATCTTCATCGGTTAACCCGACAATGGCTTCGGAACTAATCACGCCAGCCTCTAAGGCTCCTCGACGGTTACAACCTAAATAAACGGAGTTGGGATCTTTCCAAAAAATCGCTTTTGGGATATTATCCATCACTAGCTGTAGCATCTGTTGCGATCGCTCCAGGGCTGCTTCTGCTTTCAGGCGTTCCTGAATTTCTTCCTGGAGTTTCTCATTGGTGGCGGTCAGTTGAGTTGTCCGGTCATCTAGGATATCTTGCAGGTGGTAACATAGATGTAAGAGTTCTTCTGATGCTCGGCGGCGTTCGGTGATATCAATGGCAGAACCTGTATAACCTAGAAACTTACCGTTAGCTGTCCATTGGGGAACTCCGGTATTAAATATCCAACGATACTGATGATCAAACCTTCGCAGCCGATATTCCTGTTGGAAGGGTTTGCGATCGCCGAATGCTTGCCAATAGGTGATTAAACAATTTTGGCGATCTTCAGGATGTACCCCCCGGAACCAGCCCTCTCCCCGTTCCATTTCTAAGGAACGTCCAGTAAACTCTAACCAGTCTTCATTAAAAAATGTATACGATCCTTCCGCATTACAAGCCCAGATTAGCACAGGCGTAGGTTCAGATAGCCCCGCAAATCTTTTTCTCTCTTGTTCAATTGCTGTTGCCAATCGGTGCAAGTTACCATCAAAATGATAATGGTGTTCAGAGTCTAAGTTGTCTTGTTCATGGAAACGACTAAAATCACTCATTTTGACGTTGATCATAAGCCATTAGATGAAATTGTCATTCGGAACATTTTACTATGATATTTAATCCAAATTCTGTGCTTGCCTGTACGACAATCTCAACAATTTTATGCTAAAATATCACGGATGATTAAACATTGTCGAAAAAATTTGTATATCAACATAGCTCCCGGTTATACACCGATAAAGTTCTAGGTTATGGGGGGAGAATCCAGTGATAAGAATTGAGGCTAAGGGTTGATTTAAGCATTGGGGATCAAGCATTGTTAGGGGCATAGCCTATATTAGTCACTTGAATTTTATAACGGGACTTGATATTTTTTTGTATTGGTTTATACTTTTATTGTAACTCTATTTAATCAGAAATGTCAACATCAAAGTATCGAATTGGTATAGTATTTGGCACGAGACCAGAAGCGATTAAGATGGCCCCACTAGTCCAAAAGTTTCAACAAAATTGTAATTATGAAACCCGAGTGATTTTAACAGGTCAACATCGGGAGATGGTCCAGCAAGTGATGCAGCTTTTCGAGATCAAGGCCGATCGCAATCTGGAAATCATGCAGCACCAGCAAACCCTGACGGACATTACCTATCGTAGCTTACAAGGGTTAGGAAATATTTTTGAGCAAATCAAACCTGATATGGTTTTAGTCCAGGGGGATACTACAACAGCCTTTGCTGCGGCTTTAGCGGCCTTTTATCAAAAAATTCCTATTGGCCATGTCGAGGCAGGACTCCGAACTGATGACCTATTTAATCCCTATCCTGAAGAAGCGAACCGCCGTCTAATTTCTCAACTAACTAAATTACACTTTGCACCTACGGAGAAAGCGGTTGAAAACCTGAGAAAATCTGGGGTAGTCGGGGAAATTTATCAAACAGGAAATACAGTGATTGATGCTTTATTATCTGTGGCGAAAACCCAACCAAAATTAGATATTCCCAATCTCAACTTAGAAAAACATCGACTAATTTTAGCGACAGTTCACCGTCGAGAAAATTGGGGAGAACCCCTAGAGGGAATTGCGGAAGGATTTTTAAAAACTCTTGATCAGTATGCTGACACAATGATACTGCTACCCCTACACCGTAACCCGACGGTGAGGGAACCCCTACAGACAATGCTAGGAGGACATCCCCGGGTAATTCTCACGGAACCCCTAGATTATAGTCAACTGGTAGCAGCGATCGCTGATGCTTATTTAGTGTTGACGGACTCGGGTGGACTCCAGGAAGAAGCACCGAGTTTAGGGAAGCCTGTGTTAGTGTTACGAAAAACTACGGAACGTCCAGAAGCGATCGCGGCTGGAACGGCTAAACTAATAGGAACTGACCCTCAAGATATCCTCAGAGCCACTAGCGAACTCCTGGGGGACCCAGAGGCTTACCAAAAAATGGCAACCGCTATTAACCCCTTTGGAGACGGTCACGCCGCCTCACGCATTATTCAACATATCGATGAGTATTTCAAGTCAGCTTAGGTTGAGTTGGCTTTAAACAAGTTTTGAATAGGCAGTAAATAATCGAAAAATACCATGTCAAACAGACTGAGTTATTGGGAATATTTAAACCAAGAATTAAAACTGAATGAAGATATACAATCTCAGTTAGTTGTTCTTGATTTATTTGCGGGTTGTGGTGGTTTTTCTCTAGGATTTAAAGCCGCAGGCTTTGAAACAATCGGTTATGAGATGTTAGCGGATGCTGCCGCCACGTATACTCGTAATCTTCAGGATATATGTTATTGTCAAACTTTAGAAATTGGTCAAGATTTATGCAATCATCCTGATGTGATTATAGGAGGTCCTCCCTGTCAACCGTTTAGTGTAGGTGGATTACAAAAAGGTCCTAGAGACTCTAGGGATGGCTTTCCGATTTTTCTAGATGCGATCGAACGATATCAGCCAGCAATAGCAATCTTTGAAAATGTGCGAGGAATGCTTTATAAAAATCGTCAGTATTTAGAGAAAATAGTTGCCGAACTTGAGAGACTGAATTATCGGGTTGACATCAAACTTATCAATGCTGTTAATTATGGTGTTCCACAAAAACGAGAACGCCTGTTTGTTGTGGCTTATCAAACAGCATGGCATTGGCCAGAAGCTGAAACCTTAGCTATGCCTTATACGGCTGGAGATGCTATTTATGATACGGCTTCTACCATTCCTATAGGGGCCAAATTTCTCACGCCTAGTATGCTAGAATATATTGGCAGATATGAAGCAAAATCTAAATGTGTTAAACCTAGGGATATTTACCTTGATATTCCTTGCCGAACTCTGACCTGTAGAAACCTATCAGGCGCAACCAGTGATATGTTGCGATTGTTATTACCAGATGGCCGCCGGAGACGTTTAACAGTTAGGGAAGCTGCGAGATTACAAAGTTTTCCCGATTGGTTTGAGTTGGTGGGTTCAGAAAATTCTCAGTTTAATCAAATTGGTAATGCTGTACCACCTTTGTTAGCCAAAGCGATCGCTAAATCTGTGAAAATGACACTGGAGAATAAACCATCTCCACCCACAGATTATTTTTCTCCTTTTCCTCAACAGTTAAAATTACCATTTGCGTGAAGATGTCATCAAATAACTCAACCCCAAATCTTGAACAACTGATGTTAGAGGCACGTCAGTTAATGAAGGATTTAGGATTACCAGACAAAATGCAAGCAGATACTCCCATTTTTGTTTTGTTAGTCATGTTAGATATGAAGCCAGCCAAATCATGGTCTGAAGCTAATAATCAGAAATGGGGAATAACGCCATTGATGAATAAAATGCGAGAGTTGGGCTTTAAAAATTTAGCACCTAATACTCGTGAAAATATTCGCGATGACTGTGTTGGTCAACTGGTTGATGCTGAACTCGCTACCGAAAATCCAGACAAGCCTCGACCTAAGAATAGTCCTAAATACTGTTATCAAATAAATCAAGAAGTTCTAGATTTAGTTAAAAAAATTGGCAGTGCAGATTATCCAATAGCACTTAATAATTTTTTGTCTAACTATCAAACAATAAAACATAAGTATCAAGCTAAAAGA
The DNA here is from genome assembly GCF_032349615.1 of Limnospira sp. PMC 1279.21. Classification (NCBI taxonomy): domain Bacteria; kingdom Bacillati; phylum Cyanobacteriota; class Cyanophyceae; order Oscillatoriales; family Sirenicapillariaceae; genus Limnospira; species Limnospira sp. PMC 1279.21. The sequence goes on from NZ_JARPLU010000105.1 coordinate 7,125, forward strand.
CAATCACAGAGGCTCAATGTCAAAATTGCTCATAATTTTTCTGTCAGTATAGCACCCGGTGGTCAAGGTGTTTTAATTAAATCAGTCCTTCAAGATTTTTGTAAATATTTTAATATTGATAAAGTTCTATATATTGATAATACTGTAGATACAGCCAGAGGTTATTCTCCATTTATTGATGAAGATTTAATTAATGATTTAGGTATAGACCTTGACAAATTTAAAAATAGTTACGACAAGCCAGATATTGTGCTTTATAAATCTGATAAAAAATATTTAATTATTATTGAAGCTGTCAAAACTGGTGGTGCAATTAATGTTGAACGTCGCGATCGTTTATTATCTTTGTTTGAAAATGTTGATGTCAAATTATCATTCGTCAATGCCTTTGAATCTTTTAATGAACTCAAAAGACTGACCAAAGAAATAACCTGGGAAACTCATGCCTGGATTATGGAGTTTCCAGATCACATGATACATTTCAATGGAGACCAGTATTTATTTCATTAATAAAAATTTCCAGAAACCCTAAATATTCCGAGACTAGGAGTGCTAAATATGTCTGTATCTGGTATAATTACACTATTAACAGACTTTGGTTCAAGTGATGTTTATGTGGGAGTAATGAAAGGGGTATTATCCCAAATTAACCCCCACCTAACTGTCATTGACTTAACCCATGAAATTCCGCCTCAAAATCTTATGGCGGCGAGGTTTTGTTTGATGAATGCTTACCCCTACTTTCCCCAAGGTACTGTTCACATGGCGGTAGTCGATCCGGGGGTGGGAACTGAACGAAAGGCGATCGCACTACAACTTCCTAACGGATATGTTGTCGGACCTGATAACGGCTTATTCGGGGGTTTAATTAAGCAGTATGGTGTAATTACAGCAGTAGAATTAACTAATCATCAATACTGGAGAAATTCCCAACCCAGCACTACTTTTCATGGTCGAGATATCTTGAGTCCTGTGGCTGCTTACCTCGCCTCTGGTGTGCCAATTCGGGATTTAGGTACTGTGATCAATTCTGATACCCTCATGTCCCTGTCAATGCCGAACTTGGAAATCACAGAAACCAGCATTAAAGGCAGTATTCAATATATCGATCACTTTGGGAATTTAATTACTAATATTCCGGGAGATATGGTAGCAGATAAATCCTGGAATGTTAGCTTTCCTGAATGCACCCCAAGTCCTAAAATTAGCAGCCATACAACCTATGGAGAAGTGCAACCAGGTCATCTTTTAACCCTCATTGGTTCCCACGGTTGGATAGAAATTGCGGCTAACGGAGATAGCGCCAAATCTCGTTTACAAATAGACTGGGGTGCGACAGTTATCATCAACTATTAAAATCAACTACTCAAAGGATTTTGCCAATTTTGATAATCCCGTTGCAGATAACTAGGAAGGCGAGATAGATCTTGAATTTGCAGTTGTTCCGGCCGATAATATAGCATAGCCGCTATGAGATAATTAAGCGATCGCGGTGTATCTAAACCTTGTCGGAGATAGGTTCCTACTTGTTGTAGAAAATCCCATTCATGTTGGGTTAACATTTCATTTTGCAGGCGACTATTTAACAAACTCCGATAGCCATCACCGAGGGGACTCTGATACATCTCCTCTAACTTGTGTTCAGGTAAATTCAGCCAAAACTGTGCAAATTGCCACCGCAGTTGTCGCAATTCTACGGTGATATTAGTATCTGTGGGGTCGATCTTAAATAACTTGACACACCCAATTAATCGATTCACAAAAGTTGAGACATCTACAGCAGTGACAGTTGGTGTTACCTGGGGAGAATTAACAGGAGTTGACTGGGTTTTAGTGGTAGCTAAGGTTTGTTTAATTTGAGCGATCGCATCGGCATTTTCAAACACCCGCTGATAATCAGGAAGCAACCAAGCGGGTAAACGATTAACCGCATCTCGTACCAACATTTTACCAGGTTGAGAATACAACATCACCGCCATCAAACAATTAATTGCATGGGGTTCAGTCAGTCCCATAGCAGTCTTAGTCCAATGGTTAACTAATGCTTTTTCCTCATCATTGAGGGGTTCTTTTTTTAAGCCTCTATTGAGCAAAATTTGATAACCTTTACCTATCTGTTGTTGATAAAGAGTTTCTAATTGCTCTGCTGGTTGTCTTAACCAGTATTCTACCATACCACGACGGATTGTGTGTAATTTATTTACCACCATAGTATTAGTGGGGTCAAGTTCATAGAGATTAACTTGATCCACCAATTCGGATAAAAACCGCTGTTGTTTTTGGGGATTATCTAAATCTATAACTTGATGTTTGGATTGGTAATTTTGGAAGATTTGAGTTAACAAAGCTCCCATTTTCGCACCATAGGCGCGACTATCCAAAAATTCAGGATTAGCCGCCATTTTCTGTTGAATGGCTTGGCGTTTTAACTGTAGCAATTCAGGGGTATTTGCGAGGGTAACAGCCAAACTAATATAGGATGATTCATCGTCGGTAATTAAATCAGGAATACCAAGCGATCGCATCATAGCGGCACCATGTTTAGAACGCAAAGTATCTCCGTCTCTAACTACTACAGGTAATCCCACTTCTAGGGGATCTACTAAGGAGTTTGAGCCAGAATGGGGGTAGGAGTCTAAATAAATATCCCCCTGTTCTAAACAGGCTTTAACGTCGGTACGACTGGGGAGAGTTTTAATCAAAACTAAGCGTTTTTCTGCAACTCCGTATTTGCTCAAGGTGGCGTGCATTCGGCGGATAAATTGTGAACTAGCATAGTTATTACTCCAACTAGGAGCAAAGGGATAAAGCACTAAAATCGAATTAGGAACTTGAGCCAGAATTTTCACCCAGGTTTCCCCTTGTTCTGGGATAATTTTATAGAAATTTGCGCCGGACATAAAGACAATTGTTTGGTCATTGGCTCCCCATTGGCTGCGGTGAGGCTTAACGGTGGCGGGTTGAGGTGCGATCGCATAATAGTTAAAACAAAAGCCAGTTCCGTTGAGAACCGCTAAATTTTCTCGATAGAAATTAGGAGCCTCTGCACCCTCGGAAAGATGACCAGAAATATAATAATCAATATATCTCATTCCGGTAGTAACAGGTGATGAAAATAGGGTAGCTTGTACTCGCGCCAGTCGGTGTAATGCTAACAAGGTGACGGGTTTAGTAATGGCGGTTACATTAGTTCCGAATAGCAAAATATCGAGGTTATCAGCGCGAATAGTGGCTGCTTGTTCCAACTTATCATCAGGTAGTCTAACTAAACGGTCAGCGCGGGATCTACAGTATTGCTCTAGGGGATGATTGTTGGCTTGGGTAACATATAAAATAATCTCGAATTGTTCCCGATTGAGATATTCAAAAGCTGGTAATGTTAAGTAAGTTTCGGTTTGGGGGTTGAGATGGTCGTTAAGAATTCCTAGGCGAATTTTTTGGCGATCGCTCGGAGGTTCTGGGAAGGAGTAATCCAACTGAAAATCGCGGCTTTGTAGGAATAGATGAAACAACTCAGCGCGACTACAAAACAGAGGTTTTAAGTTAAAATCCGCGAAATAGTTCGGGATAAAATTACCCCTTTCTAGCAACATAGTTGTTAACTTTTGCCATAGGGGATAGTCTGGCTGCTGCTGGAGACGTTCCCGAACAAAATCTAATAACCGTATCCGATAGCGGGAGTAATTATCTGCGTCTCCAATTTCTTGGAATAGGGGGGGAACATCAAATAAAAATCTAAAATAGTCCTCAGCCAGCCAAGTGGGAATCAAAGACTCCTCAAAGGTAAGCATTAGCTGATCGGCACGACCATATAACATCCCAGCGAGTAAATACTGAAAAGTTTTCGGCTGCTTAAAGCCTTGACTCAAATAGGATTTAATTTCCTGAAAATACAGGCGTTCATCATCACGGAAAATCTCGTTTTTGATACCAGAGTTTAGTAGCGACTTATGTGCTTGACCTAAATTCTCCTGATAAGCCTTGGGGAGTTGTTCGGTTTCTAATTTTAACCACATATCAGCTACAGCTTGGCGAGCGTTACGGAGATGATCTAAGGCTAATTCATCATGGGGATTCTGCTGATATTTTTGAACATAATCTGCAAAATTTTGTAAGTTTAAATCACCACTAGCATTTAAAATTAACTCAACTGGCTGAGGTTTAGCATCAAATAAATCAGGATAGTAACTCATTACCTGAGCTTTATAATAATCTCGATTTTGAAAAGACTGGACTACCCTAGACCGAGGATGGCGACGATAATATAACACTGTTTCTCGGATACCATAAAAAGGTATATTATGCTGATGACAATTTAGCCAAAACTCCCAATCTTCGTATCCTGATTCCTTAATTTCTTCCTTATATCCGTTAGTCAACTTATAGACATTTTTGGAATATAAAGACGTACACACCAGCATATTATATTGTTTGAGATTTTCTAAAGAATATTGATCCGCAGTTACAATTTTTCGCTGTTCAGTGCCAAAAATCTCATAGGATCCAAAAATTACGCAATCATGAGATTTACTTAGAGCCACTTCTACTAAACTAGCTATAGCGGAAGAGCTAAGTTTATCATCAGCATCTAAGGGTAAAATATATTCACCTTTGGCTTGATTTATGCCAGCATTTCTAGCACTAGCACAACCTTTATTGTCGGTTGCTATTAGACTAATTTTGTGGTTGGCAAAAATTTGAATAAGATGTTGAGCAACTTGGCTGGTTTGGTCAGGACTACCATCATTAACAATAATAATTTCCCAATTGGGGTAAGTTTGAGCCACAACACTTGCCACTGCTTCGGGTAAAAATTCCGCCTGTTGATAGCAGGGAATAATTACAGAAATTAGTGGTAGATTAGTAGGTAATGCTGTTTTAATAACTTCGATGGTTTTGGTTAACATTTGTTGTTCTGTAAACATTTGTTCGGCTCGTTGTTTGCAGGCTTGACCAATATTATACCTTAGATGGGGATTAGCAACCCACTGTTCAAGAGTTTCTACTAATTCAGTAATAGTTGCTGAGGCATTTATTTTAGGGTCAGATAAGAGTTTCCCGGTGTTTCCTAACTCTTCGGGAATGCCACTAACCGCTGAAGCAATTATAGGTAATCCCTTCGCCATAGCTTCCATTACTGATAAAGGCATTCCTTCTAATTCGGAGGGTAAAATAAATATATCACTGGCATCTAATAAGTCAGGAATATCATGACGACATCCTAGCAATTTAACCTGGTCAGTAACGCCTAATTTTTTGATTTCTGTTTGGAGTTTATGTTCCCAGCTACCTTCACCAGTCCATAAAAAATATAGTTGACACCAAATGGGAGTATTTTTAAGTTGTTGAATGGCTTGCAATTGGTATTGATAGCCTTTGATGGATTCTAATCTAGCTGAGGTGAAGCAAACTATGGCATTGGGTGGGATGCCTAGTTGTTGACGAATGCGATCGCGTGTAGTAGGATTAACTAAACTAAAATACTGCCTTGGTCGTCCATAATAAATCACGCGACCCCGTGGTTTAGGCAGTTGGAAAAGTTCCCACAACTGCTGTAAGTTTTCTTGAGAAACGGCGATAATTTCCTGGGAATGCTGATAAATGTCCGCCAGTTGACCTAAGTAGGACTGAAACCGTTGAGCCAAATAAGGTGCTACAAAATTTTCTGTAATAACGAAAGGTATTTTTAACCTCATAGCCACTTGTTTAGCAGCTAAATTAGAAAGGGGACAGCAATCACTAAACAGGATTAGATCTGGGTTCGCCTTGGTAAAAATAGTTTCAGCAGTAGTCTGGTCTGTTAAGGTTTTCTGAAAGTCCTTAACTGAATCATAGTCTAACCAAAAATGTTGAATCCCTAACTGTTTTTGTTGGTCTAACAAATAATGAGATTCTCGACTTTGTACGCAACTAACATGATAACCAGATTGAATTAACTGGGTCAGAATTGAGTGATTATATTGTCCAACTCCATAAACCCTGGGTTCGTCAGTATAAACTAAAATATGGAATTTTCTAGGTGATTTTAAAGGTTTGATTTCTTCTGGATAGACTGATACTGGTTTAGATATAGTTCTGGGAATGTTAGTAATACCATATTGCTGACAAATTTTCTGAGTTTCTGTGTAAGTAGTGGGGGTTTTGTTTTCTAATCCATCTTGATTATCAAAATATAACCCCAAAATTTCTGGTATTTTAGCGATATTTTCAGTTTTACCAATTCTCAGCCAAAACTCATAATCTCCCGCTACTTTAAATTCTGGGTTAAAATTGCCATATTTTTGATGGAGAGATTTCCGCCACATAGGTTGAGAACCGAGACAGCAGCGGCGTTCTAATTCTTGATAACTAAACTCTGGCCAGTTCCAGCGTTGGTTAGCTTGGGTATTCTCAAAGGTTTCGTTGGGGTTGTGGGTGATAAGTTGATCGCCATATACTACGGCTACATCAGAATGCTGGTCTAAATAATTAGCCATTAATTCTAAAGCATCAAAACGGTGTCTATCATCAGTGTTAGCATTAGTTATATATTCCCCTTTGGCGAGTTCTATGGCTCGATTCCATGCGGCATAAAGGGTTTCTCGGTGTTCGGTGCGATGGTAGATAATTTGGGTATATTTAGCTTGAAAATCTGCGACTATTTCTGCTTCGTTTTCCTGGGAGTTGCTATCAATAACAATAATTTCTAGTTGCTGTTTATCGTATAATGTTTGATTAACCAAATCCTGCAAACATCCCCTGAGAAAATTGGCGGAGTTATAGGTGGAAATAATAGCGGAAACTTGGGGGTATGTTAACCTAGTTTGTGGTCGCTGAACGGTTGACCAAATCCAAGGTTTAACGCATTCTAGGGAAACCAAATTAAACCCGGCTGCGATTAATAAATCCCTAAGTTGTCTATCATTGTAGGCGTTTCCATATAAATAATATTGCTGATTTTCTGCGCCTTCTTCATCAAAATCACCTAAATTTTCCGCACTGCGATCGTGAACTTGAATGCGAAAGTATCCCCCTGGCTTTAATACCCTAAAGATTTCCCTAAAATAGCTTTTAACCACAGATAGCGATCGGATATGTTGAAAAACAATGGTAGAATAAACTAAGTCGTAAAATTCCCCTGGTAAATCTTGTAAATCAGATCCACTATTGACATATAATTCACCATTAGATTGACCATCCGCTAAGTATTGTTTAGCAAACTCAATCATATTGGCAGAAATATCCACCCCATCGACTCGGTTAAATCTTTCCCGCAAAGGCTTAACTAAACGACCGACACCACAACCAATTTCTAATACTTTCCAATGGAGTTGACTAGGGATACCTTGAAGAATTTGTTGAGTAGTGCGATCAATTGACTGTTCCCAAACTTGCTGTCTTTCCTGTGGTGATAATTTTTCAATTCCGGGATAGGTCAACACTCGCGCAAACATGGCTTCTTGGATAGAATTAACATTCCAAAATTGACGCTGTAAATCTAGTTGCGCGTGATTAACTGAAGATTTTGTAGCTGGTGTTGATAATGAGTTAATCCGGTGTTTCATGTCTGCGGCGGGGGTAAAATTAGGGATTAATTCTAAGACTCGGTTAATGGCTTGTTGCGCCAAATTATGATTACCCATTTGTTCGGCAGAATTAGCTAAATACCACAGGACTCGCCAAATATTACAACCATTTTGCCATGCTTGGTAAAACTCGTTAACTGCTTCCTGATGCCGTCCCTGTGTCTGTAAAACTAATGCTGACCAGAAGCGCAAATATCCATCTTGAGGATAACAATTGCGGTAGTGAAATAAACCACCACCACCGGGGTTACACAGTCCGGGAGAAGCTCTCGAAATGTGACGATCGCTTTCTAACTGTTCCGAGAGATGATTAGATGTTAAACTTACTTTAAACCGAGGGTCAATATCCCCTAAACTCTGCACAAATAATGCTGCACCAGTTTGGGGGTTTCCGGTAGTTAAACGGCGTTCCCGTTTAGGAAACTCCATTAACTGTTTATAAGTTTCATGAATTTTATCAATGGAAACCTGGGGATTAAAATATTGTTTGGCATAATTGCGCGCATTATTTCCTAATCTCAATCTCTCCTGGGGATGATGATATAAATATGCGATCGCCTGCTGATATTCCTGTTCACTATTAACTACTAATCCGGTTTGATTATTAATAACTAACCCCTTAATCCCTCCATGGGGAAAAACCACCGGAGGTATCCCCGCATACATAGCTTCCTGTAGACTTTTTTCGCTAGTTGCATAGGTATCCTCAACTAAAGGATAGCCAAATACATCGAGTATTTCCAAGACGGATTTAATGTCTTCAACATACCCCCGAAACTCAAATTTTTCGGCAACCCCCAAACTTGCCGCTTGTTGTTTCAGGCTATTCTCAATTCCTCCCCCACAGACAATAAAACGAATATTAGGAACTTGCACCCCAGCACTCATGGGGATATAATTTTGATAGAGTTTGGAGAAATCAACTGTGCCAATATAACCGACATTAAAACCCTCATGGCGGCGATTATTTAAAGATTCTAAACGGCTAAAATCAGCAATTCCTGGCACTACTCCAATTTGATTATTAGTGAATAAATCACTACGGGATTTAATGGCGGGTATCTCTAAACTATAGGGAGTTGTGGCTAACAAAATATCCGCATAATTAACCAGTTCCGATGTCACAATATGGGGAGAACGATCGCCTACTACTTTCAGCCAAACCAGCAACCGCATGGGAGGCAAATTTAACTGTAATAACTCATAAAGTTCGGGAGTATTCCAGAAGTGAATATGAACAATATCCGCCTGTGTTATCTCTCGATAAATTGTCTCTAATGATGGTGCTTCAATTACCTGTAAACCAGCCATTTCGGCTAATTTGACTGCTTGGGGATGCGCGGGAGTCAAAGAAATAGCACAATGAACTTGATCTAATTTGTGCTGGGTAGCATCTTTAGCGATCGCTACGACGGAACGTGATGCACCTCCTAGAGAAAATCCTTGTAAAATGTGTAAAATTTTCATAAATTCAGTAACTTATAAATAACAGAGAACCGCCGCCAAAATTAACCCTAATTAATGACCGGGAGAAACCCGATAATGATTCAATCTGCTAATTTGCTTAACCAAATGATTCGGTTTAAAGAAATAGCTAGTATAGGCGATTTCGACAGGGCGATCGCAATCATGAACAAACACATCAGTATCACCAGATTTGATAGCCAATTGGGAAGCAATATATATACTTTTCATTCTTCCCGGTGTTTCCGGTGTATATCCCGCTGGACCATCAACTAAAATCCAATCCCATGATATATCATAAATCCAATTAGGTAAATCCAAGGACAAACAATCTTCTCCCCGTTCAAATTGCATCAACAATTCTGCCCAATTTTGTCGCTGAGTTTGGTAATCCACATGATAGGCCTCTAAATGAGGATAGCTATTTTTAACCTGAGTTAACCACTCTTGGCTATCTTCCAAAAATACCGTTTTACCGTGGCGGTTAATATCTATCCATAAACCGCTATCTTTACCTACACCAAAAACTAGCAAATTGCCCGGCGACTTATCATGAATAATATCAGCAATATAGCGATATTCTTCTCCGGTCATTTGTCCGGGATTGGCGGCGACCAACTCATCAATAATTGGATAGTAAAACTCCCGATAATGATTATTGAAAATCCATTCCCATTGTAAATGACTGGGGAGAGTCCAATTAACAGATGGGTCTGGCTGATGCTGAATAGGTTGAACTTCGCCACGCCACGCCACCCCCATGATTTGTTTAGTTTGATAAATGGCGACATTCCAACCGCGATCGCGAAAATAATTCCACCCAGCAAACACATCAGGAGAAACCAAATCATGAAACAAAATCAAAGCATCATCCGCCGCCACCTGTTCACAAATTTGAGCATCTAAAAACGGTCCGGGTGCTTCATGATTCCCATCAATAAAAATGAGAGACCAGCGACGATGACAACTCCTAGCAATTTCCGCCACCTTAGCGGGACTGTAACCCGCAATTAACTCAACCCTTTCTGTCACTCCCGCCGCCTGTAAAGCAGAACCCACGCGACTAGCAAAAACGGGATTAGCCAGACCCGGATCAATGACATCGAGAATCACCCCGCCTAAAGCGAGATGACAGGTTGACCAACCCAACCAACAACCAATTTCCAAAGCGGGTTTACCAGCAAATTGTAAAGCGGTATTATATAGAATATGGGCTTCATCTCTAGTAATAAATCCCACCGTAGGGAATTGTTGATCAACGTAGCGATTGTGGGGAATTTCTCGGCGGTGATATTGCCACTTAGAACTAATGTTATCAACCACTAAATTAGGAAAATAGCGATCGCATTTAATTTTCCTCAACCCAGAGGAGACATAATCTCCTGGAGGAAACCATAAATCCTCCCCAGACAGAATTTGTGATAAACCCTGTTGAGCCTTAGTACAATCAGGATTAAGTTCTAGGGCGATACGATAGGCCCTAACCGCCGCCGAGTTTTTATGCTGGGCTTGCAACACTTGACCGAGGATATGATAAGCTCCAAAATGGTGGGGCTGGGTTTTGATGGCCTGATGACAAGCTGCGATCGCCTCAGAGAAACGTCCACAAGCCAGACAAGTTCCCGCCTGCTCATTAAGTCCCAAAACCTCAGAACTGGCTGTTAGATTAGCAAAATTCCCCATGAGTTCAGCAATGCGAGTCCAACTGTACAGGTCAATAAGAGCATGATTTCATCTCAAATTAGGTTAACATTTGACGGCAATACAGTACAATACCAAGTATGGGTGCGAGACGTTTAGGAGTGAAATAGGGATGCAATGCCCGAAATAGCCTCCTAGTGGGACTTCCACCCCTTGGTTGATTGGGTCGCATCCCTGGCCATCCCATAACACAGCCGGATTTTTTTGCCCACCTTCGAGACTTCCAATATGGTTGCCAAGGTGAAGCGTCTAT
>NZ_JARPLU010000106.1:0-17855 GCF_032349615.1 Limnospira sp. PMC 1279.21
CGGAACCCAACAACAACATCTCTCAGTTATGTTGGGTTTCACCCAACCTACCCAGGAGGTAAGGCGATCGCCTATTTAGTAGGTTGGGTGGAGGTACGGAACCCAACAACAACATCTCTCAGTTATGTTGGGTTTCACCCTATCAGTGATGTTGGGTTTCACCCAACCTACCCAGTAGTTGGGTTTCACCCAACCTACATGGCTTATATGTCGGGAGGGGAGAAGTCCCTAACAGCCCTCCAGCCTTACCGACCCTCCCCATTTTATGCCTTCGATGAGGTCGATATGTTCTTCGACGGGGCAAATGTGGAACTATTAGCTAAAATGATTAAAGGAGAAGCAGAACAAGCCCAGTTTATTGTGGTTAGTCTGCGTCGCCCAATGATGGAAGCCTCCCAGCAGACCTGGGGTCACACAAGCTAGGGGGGCTTATACTCAGGTTCTGGGTATCAAACTGTAGTAAGTTGACCCGGTAACATATATTTACGTTTGGAATTAAATTTAGCCAAGTATGACATCTGAACATATCCGCCAACGTTCCGATCTTCTCGGCACTCAAGTGATTACCCGCGATCGCGGTAAGCGACTAGGAGTCGTTAGCCAGTTGTGGGTTGATGTGGACCGACGAGAAATTGTAGCCCTGGGGTTGCGAGACAATTTTCTGGCTGTGGCTGGACTCCCTAAATACATCTATCTCAACAGGATCTGTGAGATCGGCGACGTGATCTTGGTGGATAACGACCAGGTTCTTGAAGATGATGTTGATATAGAAGGTTACAGCGATTTGATCAACAGTGAGGTAATTACAGAAACCGGAGAACCCCTCGGACGAGTGCGGGGCTTCCGCTTCGATACCCGTGATGGTAAGCTCGAATCCATTATTATTGCCTCTCTGGGTTTCCCACAAATTCCAGATCAGGTTATTAGTACCTATGAACTTTCCATAGATGCGATCGTTAGTAGTGGTCCGAACCGCTTAATTGTCTTTGAAGGCTCGGAAGATCAACTTCAACAGTTGACGGTCGGTGTTCTGGAACGTCTCGGACTGGGTGAAGCACCCTGGAACCGCGAAGAAGAAGGAATGTATTATCCCCCCACGGTTAAACCTGCTAACCAATTGGGTACTGGTGTTCCTCAAGCACCACCACAACAACAATATCGCACCCCCGCCCCGGTTGAGGAAGCCTGGGAAGAAGAAGAAACCTGGCAAGAGGCGATCGCCCCTCCCCCCGTTAGACAGCCTGAACCAGTTTATGATGATTATGAAGATGATAACTGGGGAGATGCTGAACGAGATGATTATGATGATGCGGAATATGTGCCGATAGAACCGCCCCGCCAAGAACGTCTCTATGCCCGAGAATATCAGTATGAATATGAGGATGATGTGGAGTCTGATGCTTGGGCTGATGATGAAACCCCTAAACCTTATAAAGCCCCCCGTGTCAATATTCCTGACAAAAAGAAAATGCCCGAATATGAGGAAGAACCCGGCGGCTACTAACTAACCTACTCCCACGCTAAATATTCCGATCGTGTCATGGCGTGGGATTCCTATTGGGGGGTTGACAAATTTTGCAAAATGTGGTAGCTATGTAGCGCCAGAGTCTGTTTTTTTAGGGAGACAGGGGCGATCGAAAAATGTTAAGCTGGCAAATGTTTAGTATTTGACTGCATAGTTATTTATGGTTTCAATTCAATTTTCACGGGGAGTTGACGAAGAAGTAATCCCAGATGTGCGATTGACTCGTTCCCGAGATGGTAGCCAAGGAACGGCTACATTTCGTTTCCAAAATCCCAAGGCTTTGGCTGATGATGCGACTGAGGAAATTACTGGGATGTATTTGATTGACGAGGAAGGAGAAATTGTCACTCGTGAAGTTAAGGGAAAATTCATTAATGGTAAAGCTACCGATATTGAGGCGACTTACTTAATGAGAAGCCCTGAAGAGTGGGATAGGTTTATGCGATTTATGGGTCGCTATGCTGAAGAAAACGGTTTACAATTCAATAAGTCCTAACATATCCGGTAGTTATGGAAACTCCCACCGTCATGACTATAGCTTGGCGGCGGGGTTTTCCTCCCTATCCTCCCAACTGTGATTGGTTAAAATTATGTCAGTATACTATGGGCGGACTCGACATATAATTCTTAGATAGCTGATGATAATTTTACGGAAACTATGATCGAAATTCGCCGCCATTCTCCTAACCCTTCTGTTGATGTCCTCAATCTCAGTTACCAAATAGTCACACCAGATGCTAAACCACGACATATATTAGAAGAAATAGTCTGGCAAAAAGAAAAGGAAGTTAGCCAAAAACGCGATCGCCTACCATTACTAGAATTAAGAAAACGGGTGATGGACTTGCCCCCCTGTCGGGATTTTCTGGGGGCGCTAAAAACCTCGGCTACCCGTCCCGCCGTCATCGCAGAAGTGAAAAAAGCCTCCCCTAGTAAAGGCATAATTAGAGAAGATTTTGACTGTGTGGCGATCGCTAAAAGTTACTCACTTGGCGGCGCAAGCTGTATCTCCGTTTTAACTGACGAAAAATTCTTTCAGGGTAGCTTTGAAAACCTCGCGAAAGTCCGCGCCGCCGTAGATCTGCCCCTACTGTGCAAGGATTTCATGATCTACCCCTATCAATTCTATCTAGCACGACTACATGGGGCTGATGCAGTTTTGCTAATTGCAGCCATTTTGTCTGACCAGGATCTGCAATATTTTCTCAAAATTGCTAAGATGCTCACCATGACTGCCCTGGTAGAAGTTCATACCCTCGCGGAACTCGATCGCGTTTTGGCACTTGATGGAGTTAACCTGATTGGCATAAATAACCGCAACCTCTCCGATTTTACCGTAGACCTCAACACCACAACCACCCTATTAGAAAAACGGCGATCGCAAATCAACTCCAGTAATATCCTGGTGGTCAGTGAGTCCGGTTTGCATCAAAGCACCGACCTAGATATTGTACTCCAAGCTGGCGCGGAAGCCGTCTTAATCGGGGAATCCCTGGTTAAACAACCAGATCCTCAAATCGCCCTGCAACAAATGTTAGCTAGAGCTTAAAAGCCAGTAGAATAGTTAGTTCCCCCTAACCTAGTACAAATACGGATAGATACCGCAATGGATGATAAGTTAATGTTGATGATTCCGGGACCAACCCCAGTACCCGAAAAAGCATTACTCGCCCTGGCTAAACACCCCATAGGACACCGCAGCGGTGATTTTAGTCAAATTATGGCGGAGGTACAAGAAAACCTCAAATGGCTACACCAAACCCAAAATGATGTCTTAATCCTTACCGCCAGCGGGACTGGTGCAATGGAAGCGGGAATTATTAATTTCCTCAAACGTGGCGATCGCGTTTTATGTGGTTGTAACGGTAAATTTGGCGATCGCTGGGCGGAAGTCGCTACAGCATACGGGTTAAATGTAGAAATCATTTCCGCTGAATGGGGACAACCCCTAGACCCCGAAAAATTCCGCGAAGTCCTCGAAGCCGACACCGAAAAGCAAATTAAAGCAGTCATTATCACCCACAGCGAAACCTCAACCGGGGTTCTCAATGACCTGGAAACCATCAACCGCCACGTCAAAAACCACGGGGAAGCCCTAATTATTGTTGATGCAGTCACCAGTTTAGGCGCTGTTAATCTTCCTATTGATGAATGGGGATTAGATGTGGTAGGGTCCGGTTCCCAAAAGGGTTATATGATTCCCCCAGGACTAGCTTTTGTCTCTGTCAGTCCTAAAGCATGGGAAGCCTACAAAACCGCTGACCTACCCCGCTATTACTTCGACCTGGGACCATACCGGAAAACCGCAGCTAAAAATACTAACCCCTTTACCCCCCCGGTTAATCTGTTTTATGCACTCCAGGTGAGTTTGCAAATGATGAAAGCCGAGGGGTTAGAGAATATTTTTGCCCGTCATCATCGCTTAATGACCATGACACGGGATGCCGTCAAAGGCCTGAATTTGCCCCTATTTGCCCCCGATCATGCTGCTAGTCCCGCTATAACTGCGGTTTGCCCTCCTGAGTCTATAGACGCGGAAAAGGTGCGCTCTATCATGCGAAAACAGTTTGATATCGTTTTGGCTGGAGGACAAGATCACCTCAAGGGTAAAATCTTCCGTATTGGGCATTTGGGTTTTGTTTGCGATCGCGATATTCTTTGTGCGATCGCCGCCTTAGAAACTACCCTCCAACAGTTGAACTAAAATAAAGTTTGACAGTTAAAGCGCCATCATAGCCAGAAACTGGGTTTCTATGACCATCTTGGTGAGACCATCAAAAACCTAGAAACCCCGTTTCTGCTTTTAGATCTCAATAAGCTGTTGCCAGCCAATCAAAGATTTTCTCAAGTTGTTCAAGGGTCACAAGTCCATATTGCCAAAGTGTCATCGATAGGGGACTTGGATCAGGATACTTATGTTTCTCTTCTGACCGCTTATGTACCCTCTGTGCCGCCTCAATAGAAGCCTGGGAAATTGATAATTCTTCTGTTAAAAAATTCAGAAATTGTGCATATTTTGTGGGTGTCAATTTTGGTTTCACCTCCTAGATAGTAGACACCACCTGATCTGTCTGTTGACTTCGCAAAGAAATCCAAATCTATGGCTGTTGTATACGTTGATTAAGCAACTAGCGCAAAGCATACCCACCCCTTAGCACCAGGGGTAAAAGCCCACCAGTACCGTAAGCCGGGTTCACTGCTACGAACCTACATCGGTCTCTAATTAAATTCCGCAAGATTTGAAAATCACGGCGGACTTTCATTGGTGAGGTAGCAGGATCTTGATATCTTCCGCTCTACAAACTAACCGAATTAAGCGGCTGATTCTGCTACGGGTTCCGTTGATTGATTAAGTCGGATATTTGCCATATCCCTAACAGAAGTTAGACCCTATCAATCACTAGAATCATGCACCAATAAGCGTGCATATAATGAGTTGACCATCCTTAATTTGTGGATTGAAGCGCAACTCGAGCAGACCTCTGGTGACAACAGCTTATTGCTGCTACTTGAGGACAGCCAGGACCTCCGCTCGCTTCTCACACCTAACTATTGTAGAACTGAGGTGTTGACTGAAAAGGCAACAAAACAATCTACTAGGAACGGTATCATATCACATAAATCTGAATTTGGGTAAAAATTTGATGTCGGCTTGGAGATTTCTGTAAACTTTGATGCAATTGCGCCAAATTCTCAGACCTAGGCTAGGACCACGGGAATCAAGAAAAACCAATTGATGGCTAATTCCTGATATCCTAATCATCGCAGTATCGTGGACCTACCTGAACTATGCCTTCCCCCCAACCTCGGAAACGATTTGCTCAACATTGGCTACGCAGTCGTGCGACCCTGAACCATATCCTAGAAGCTGCGGATCTATCTCTGGGCGATCGCATCTTGGAAATTGGACCGGGAACAGGTATATTAACAGAACGGCTACTCCCCAAGGTCAGCTCAGTGGTAGCTGTGGAAATTGACCGCGATCTTTGTGTTCAACTAGCCAAAAAATTTGGCAAAATCGATAACTTCCTATTGCTACAAGGAGATATCCTCAACTTCGACCTGAATGGATACCTGAGCGGATTTCCCAAATTCCAAAACCCCAATAAGGTAGTGGCGAATATTCCCTATAATATTACCGGACCAATCATCGAAGGGTTACTGGGAACTATTGCTAAACCGGCAGTTAAACCCTTTGATGCGATCGTGCTACTGGTACAGAAAGAAGTAGGCGCGCGCCTCTGTGCTAAACCCAGTTCCAAAGCCTTTGGAGCCTTATCAGTCAGAGTCCAATATTTAGCCGAATGTGACTGGATCTGTCATGTCCCCGCCACAGCCTTTTATCCGCCCCCTAAAGTCGATTCAGCCGTAGTCCGCCTGCGTCCTCGTCCCATAGCATCCCCCGCCCAAAACCCCCAACTTCTTGAGACCCTAGTTAAATTAGGATTTTCTACCCGTCGCAAAATGTTACGCAATAACCTCAAAAGCCAGGT
Source organism: Limnospira sp. PMC 1279.21 (assembly GCF_032349615.1). Taxonomy (NCBI): domain Bacteria; kingdom Bacillati; phylum Cyanobacteriota; class Cyanophyceae; order Oscillatoriales; family Sirenicapillariaceae; genus Limnospira; species Limnospira sp. PMC 1279.21. The sequence continues at coordinate 6,019 of NZ_JARPLU010000106.1, forward strand.
AGAACCGCAAACATTAAACCAACTGCTGGAAACATTAGACATCAACCCCCAAGTCCGCGCAGAAGACCTCAGCCTACAACAATGGGTTCAACTCAGTAATTTGCTATTAGCCCCTCAATAATCAATGGTAAACTTGCCTTGTGTTACCTTACACTACTACTAATGCGTTCTGTCACCTTAATTGCTCCCGCCAAGATTAATTTGTATTTAGAAATTATCGGATCGCGCCCCGATGGTTTCCACGAACTCGCTATGGTCCTGCAAACTATCAGTTTAAGCGATCGCATTACCATTAACCCTATTGGTATAGATGCCATTACCATTCGCTCCAACGACCCTAGCCTCCCCAACGACCATAGTAACCTCGCCTATCGCGCAGCAGCCTTGATGGTTAAACAATTCCCCGATATGATGGCGCGTTATGGCGGTATCGAAATCGAAATTAACAAACGAATACCCGTAGCCGCCGGACTCGCGGGCGGTTCCAGCAATGCGGCGGCGGTGTTGGTAGGTTTAGATTTAATCTGGGATCTCGGTTTAACCCAAGATGAACTACAAACCCTAGGCGCTGAAATTGGTTCTGATGTTCCCTTCTGTATCAGTGGCGGAACAGCCCTAGCTACCGGACGGGGAGAGGTACTATCACCCTTGCTGAATTTAGATAACTTATATGTGGTCCTCGCTAAGTTCCGTAATATCGCTATATCCACCCCTTGGGCTTATCAAACCTACCGCCAGCAGTTCAGCAGTTCATACATTTCTGAAGCCGATGATCTGAAAAGTCGTCAGCAACGGGTGCATTCAGGACCTATGGTAGCAGCTATTATGAAACGTGATGGGGCTAAAATTGGTCAGTTGTTGCACAATGATTTAGAGAAAGTCGCTTTACCTGAATATCCCCAAGTCGCAGACCTGCGAGATGCGTTTATCGCACAAGGAGTTTTGGGCGCGATGATGTCTGGTTCCGGTCCGACCGTATTCGCTTTAGTGGAGAGTCAGGCGGAAGCTGACCGGGTTTCCGATGCTGTCCAAAATCAAATCGCTAATCAGAATTTATTATTGTGGACTACTAAATTTGTCTCCACAGGTATTCATTTGGCTGAATCTTAAACTTGCCTATTTTTTGAGAGTGCATCAATTATGTCTGATCTGCCTGAAAAATCATCAATTTCTACTTCTGATTCCGGCGACCAGTCTCGCCGTGATTTATCGCCGGATTTATCATCAGTCAACCCCTTTCAGGTGCTGATGGGAGGATTGTTTTCTGGGGGTTTTGCGATCGCCATGTATTCCCTAACAGCAGCGATCGCTCACACTTTTGCCAACCAAAACATCTATTCCGATAATCGAACCGCCCTGCAAATTTCCATAGCCATTCGCACCTTAGTAATTGGGGGTGCTGCCTTAGTTACCGGAATATTTACCATCGCCTCTTTGGGTTTATTAGCCTTAACCGTCCAAGTCTTATTTGTCCGATTAACCCAAAAAAATTCCGCCTCTGAAAAATAGCGAACAGTGGAGACAGTCAACCCCTGGTCTCCACCGATTTCGCCTTACTTAATTATACCTTACACAAAGGCAGCACGACCCGCGAACTTAGCAGCCTTTCCTAAGTCTCGCTCAATGCGTAGCAGTTGGTTAAATTTAGCCGTCCGTTCACCGCGACAACCCGAACCAGTTTTGATTTTACCTGTGCAAGTTGCCACCACCAAATCCGAGATAGTAGTATCTTCCGTTTCTCCTGAACGGTGGGACACAAAGCACTTGTAATTATGTTTTTTCGCCAACTCAATTGTATCTAAAGTTTCCGTTAAAGTCCCAATTTGGTTAACCTTAATCAGAATTGAATTAGCAATTCCGGCTTGAATACCCTCTGCCAAAATAGCCGGGTTAGTACAGAATAAATCATCCCCCACCAGTTCCACCTTATCACCAATGGAATTAGTTAGCACTTTCCAACCATCCCAATCATTTTCTCCCATACCATCTTCTATGGAAATAATCGGGTATTGATTAGCCCAACTTTTCCACAATTCCGCCATTTCTTCAGGAGTCTTAGTAGATTGATCTGATTTGAAAAACAGATATTTACCATCTTTCCACAATTCCGAAGTGGCTGGGTCGAGACAGATGGAAATATCCTCACCTGGCTTATATCCCGCCGCCGTAATCGCCTCTAAAATACACTCAACCGCCTCATCATTAGATTTTAAGTTAGGCGCAAATCCACCCTCGTCGCCAATTCCAGTGCTTAATCCTTTCTTTTTCAACAGCGATTTAAGACTATGGAAAGTTTCCACACCCATACGGATAGATTCCGCAAAATTGGGGGCATTATGGGGAGCAATCATAAACTCCTGGAAATCAACAGTATTGTCGGCGTGAACCCCACCGTTAATTACATTCATGCAAGGAACGGGCAATACACAAGCGTTGCTGCCCCCTAAATACCTATATAGGGGAATTCCTAAGTAATTAGCAGCCGCGCGCGCTACGGCTAAGGAAACCGCTAAAATTGCATTAGCCCCCATTTGGGATTTGTTGGGTGTGCCGTCCAGTTCAATCATGGTTAAATCAATTAACCGCTGTTGGGTGACATCCATACCAACTAAAGCCGGGGCTATACGATTATTGACATTTTCAACGGCTTTTAGAACCCCTTTGCCGCCATAGCGTTTCGGGTCGCCGTCTCGTAATTCTGCTGCTTCTTTTTCTCCCGTTGAAGCGCCAGAGGGAACTAAGGCACTCCCACGGGTTCCGTCCTCTAAAATTACTTCGGCTTCCACGGTGGGGTTCCCACGAGAATCAAGAATCTCGCCAGCAATAATTTCGTCAATGTACATTAATTTCTCCTTAATTGATTAAGATGGTTTGATGGTTAATGAGGTAGTTTAACCGGATTGGTTAGTGGTTTGCCTTCCTCAAATTCACTAATATTCGCCATGGTGGTTTCGGCAATGGCAGTTAGGGCATTTTGGGTAAAAAATGCCTGATGACCTGTAATCACAACATTCTGGAAAGATTGGAGTAGCTGAAATGTATCATCTTGGATAATTTCATCGGACCAATCTTCAAAGAAAAGTGTTTCCTCTTGTTCATACACATCAATTCCCAAGTAGCCAATTATCCCGGATTTTATCCCTTCAATGACAGAAACTGTATCAACCAGAGGTCCGCGACTGGTGTTGATTAACATGACCCCTCGCTTCATTTGAGCGATCGCATTTTGGTTAATAATGTGATGGGTTTCTGGTAATAAGGGACAGTGCAGAGAGATAATATCTGACTGTGAAAACAGTTCCGGCAAATCTACATATCGGGCATCTCCTAACTTGATAAAATCATCGTTAGGGTAGGCATCATAACCCAAAAGATGACAGCCAAAACCGTGCATAATCTGAGCGAAAATCATCCCGATTTTGCCAGTGCCAATCACGCCAACGGTAGTACCATGTAGGTCAAAACCTAGTAAACCATTCAGGGTAAAGTTATCTTCCCGGACTCGGTTATAGGCTTTGTGCAGTTTCCGGTTTAATGTAAGGATTAAACCCACAGTATGTTCAGCTACTGAATATGGTGAATAAGCTGGAACCCTAACTACAGAAATACCTACTTCTTCTGCTGTTTTCAGGTCAACATTATTAAATCCAGCACAGCGCAGGGCTATTAATTTAGTGCCATTGGCTGCTAAGGTTTTTAGGGTGGTGGCATCTACTTCATCATTCACAAAAACGCAAACAACCGGAAAACCAGCGGCTAAGGAGGCGGTTTTCGCCCTTAACCTGGTTTCAAAGTAAACTAACTCATGGGGACTTCCTCCTTGGGCATTAGCCGCATCAAAGAATTTAGTATCGTAGGGCTGGCTACCAAAAACAGCAACTTTCATAGTCAAGTTATAAACCTCTTCAACAATTGTCCCTACTAGCTTACCAGGCGATCGCCCTAACTTGGTTGCTTACTTGACCGTATTATATGGGATAGGTCAAGGTATTGAACTTAAAAAAAGATTAAGAAAATCTCTATTGAGCAGAAATTTTGTAGGCAAATCTTGATAGTATTATTGATGATTTGGGAGTCCGATCTTATTTCGGACAGTAATTAATACTAAAGCCGCCAAGATACAACCTATAGCATAATAAAGAAAGTCCCACCAATCAAAGGTAGTTCCTAATAGGAGTTTCCCGATAATATGCGATCGCATCATAGCTAAAATTGGCGGATTCCACAATTGCAGAAATTCCAAAATTGAGGTAACAATAAATACCCCCACCGCTACGGATATGGGGGAAAGATGCGGCCAGATTAATGCCACTAACCACACCCAAAACATCTCATAAAATATCGAGGATACGGAATCGTTAATCCACCCATCAAATGGCCCGCTATAAAATTTACTAAACCAGCCAATGGGAATCACAATTATTAAACACATCAAGATTATTAAGCGATAGCGTTTCATGATTATTTAACTTCTAAATTTTCGGTTTCCACAGTAAAAGCAGAGTTGCTGCCATCCTCAATAGATAAAGATTGAATCTGGGATGCAATTACCTCTATTTGTACCTCGCTAAGATTGACAGTAGCATCAAGTTCATCAATAATATCCTGAGCATTTTCGGTCATATATCTAATCTGTTCCAGGATTTCTTCTTTATAGGCTTCTAGGTTTTGGCAACAGGCTTTAACCTGTTGTGCTTGTCGGAAAAACCAGACTAAAATTGTGATTGATATGGTACTAGGAATTAACACGGCTATCAATATCCATGTATTCAAAAAAGGATTTAACCGTTTCCTGGTATGGTTAACTTCTTTCTGAATTAAAAAGCGTTGACTCGCGGAGTTACGGTTAATAAAAGAGGGATTTTGCGCCCAGATATCTGTCGGGTTTAATTCCTGAATTTCTGACGGTATAGCTGCGGATGATACCCCCGAACAACCCATCAATAACAGCCATCCTGCCACCATATAGAGATAGGTTTTAGTCAAATTTATCATATTTAGTCAATCTCCCAATACCTAACTTTAATTATTTAGTTTTCAGCAATTGTTGAAATCTTTGTTCCTGACAAATGCCGGCAAAATCAGGTTCTTGTTGAGCAAACTTTTGCACGGCATCTGGGTTAATCCGCAGGGCGCGTTTAAGGTTTTCGATCGCCAATTCTCGATTCCCCGTGAGGGCATAGCAACGAGCCTTATTGTACCAGATTTTATAAAAATTAGGACGAATTTTAGCAGCCTGATTATAAGAAGCGATCGCCTCGTCATACTGTTCCAAATTCATCAAGGCTTGACCGCGATTATTCCAAGCATCTAAATAATCAGGTTTTAAAGCGAGCGCCCGGTCATAGGAAAAAATCGCGGCTTGATAATAATTAAGTTTCCCTAAAGCCACCCCACGATTACTCCAAGCATCAGGATAATCTGTGCGAATTTGGATGGCTTTTTCATAGGAAGCGATCGCCTCTTGATAGCGCTTGAGTTTGGTTAACACCACCCCTCGATTATTCCAAACTTCCGCCAAATTAGGCTCAAGTTTTAACGCCTGATTATAAGCATCTACTGCCGATTCTAATTGATTTGACAAAAATAACTTTTCTGCCTGTTTAGCCAGCTCATGAGCCTCAGCTATGATGCGATCACGACTAGGGGTTTCCGGTTCTTTTTCCTTATCCTCAGAAGTCTCAGCCGTCTCAGGAGTCTGAGAATTAGAATCATCAGATATCCCAGCGGAATTATTAGCGATCGCGTTTTGGGTAGTCTCCGAGACTGGCGAGACTAGGGAATCATCAGTCTCCGACTCAGGGACTTGAATCATAGTTTGCACCTTGAGACTCTCGATAGCTTCATCAGCCTTAGTAGTATTTTGTTCCAATTGATAGAGAGTATTTCTCGCCTCATTAATACTCTGTTCAATTTGACCAATAGCATCAGCTTTCAGGCTCTCAATTTCTTGCTGAACAATAAATACTTGATCCGTCAACTTAGACAGCAAAAACCAGACTCCCACCCCCGCGATAGTTGGGAGCAAAAATAGGAACACTAGCACTAAATTCAATAAAGCCAGAGTGCGGCGAAAAGAACTATCTACCTCAGTTTGAACACGATCGCGCAATTCCCAGTCCGACTCAGTTACCGCCTGAGCTACAATGTGGGAACTCGACCTAGACCCGTCCCACTGTAGAGGTTCCACAAAAATTGTAGTCGTACCCAAAGATAGTAGAATAGGAATCACAGCTAAACTAGCTTGTTGTTGTGGGATACGATGCTTGATAGTTCCCCCCGGTAGGGAGAAAATGGGAACTTGTCGAGAACTCCGCGTCATAAGTTACTAAGCCAATGCTGGTTAAAATGCTGAAATCTTATCATGTGTTGTGTCGGGGTTCAGGAGACTGGCTAGATGTCTGATTGGATCGAAATTGGTAAAATTGTAGCTGCTCAGGGTTTAGATGGCGAGATGCGGGTATATCCAAATTCTGACTTCCCGGAAAGATTTATCGAACCCGGAACCCGCTGGCTACAAAAACCCGGACAAAATGAACCATCACCCGTAGAACTTCTGGGGGGGAGGTTTATTCCTGGAAAAGGACTCTATGCTATTGAAATGGTAGGGGTGGAAACCCGCGAACAAGCGGAAGCCTTGCGGGATAGTCGCCTATTCATTCAATATGGCGCGCGCCCCCATTTAGACGATAATGAGTTTTATGTATTAGACCTGATTGGCTTAGAAGTCTTTAATCAAGACACCCAAGACATGATCGGTACAGTTATTGATGTCATCCCCGCCGGAAATGACTTGTTAGAGGTCCAGTTAAATTTTACCCCCACCGAGGAAGACCTCGCCGCCGATACTGAACGACAAGCCAAACTACAGAACATTCCCAAAAACAAACGACGCAAGCGCCATTTCCCAACCAAAGCCAAGCAACCCAAAACCTTATTAATTCCCTTTGTTAAGGAGATCGTCCCCGTTGTGGATTTAGAGAATCGCCGTTTGGAAATCACCCCTCCCCAAGGCTTAATCGAATCGCAAACATAGCCCCCCTCGAATATTATCAGGTAATACTAGAGACCAAGTAGGCCTTGGCTCCAGGGCTGTGGGCAATTCATTAATTATCAATTGTTCGTTTCCGACGCTTCCCTTTATTGTCAATATAGCGCTGTACTTGTTCCCGAGATGTAACCCAAGCATCAATAGTATTATCCCAGGTAAATTCTATGTAATGTCGCTTCCTAATAGTCTGCACTCGCTGAAACGAAACATTAAGAATGCGGGCTACATCAGCCTGTCGTAGACTATTACTAGGCTGTGATAAATTAGCCTTAACAGTTTTGACATCTTTGAGAGAATCCAAAGAACTTAACTTATGTTGCATCAAATTAATCGAGATGGCGGAAGGTTGAGAATGTCCATTTTCCCAGCGGTTAATAGTTTGTGCAGATACACCCAGAAATTCCGCCAGTTCAGCTTGGGATAACTCTAAATCTCCCCGGAGTTGACGAAGCAGTTGGGGGATATCCTGTAAATTTTTTTCGGAGAACGATATCGGTTTCATCATCATAGCAGGTGTGGGATGGAGCAATTGGAGCATAGGTAGGCTGACAGCTAAGTAATTGGCAGCCCTTATATTCAGGTTAGGATAAATTCCCAGAAACACCAACAGTAATTTCTCGGACATTTCTCGAATTTTGAAGACCAATCACTGCTAAGATGTCCGTAAAAATACGGAGATTTTGATTGGCAAAAGCGATCGCATTAATGAAAACACCCCTCAATGCCCCATCTGACAACGCCCCCAGGCCTGTGAAAATTACCATCATTCCCGAAAATGGCGATTAATATTGGGCATTTTCGAGTAATACTTCAACCTTGCTTTAAAATGAGTTCTGGACTTGCAGACTGACTATATTGAAAAAATTATGCCTGTTCTTCGCTATTTGATGGCTGTGGGAGTGAGTGGAGCAATTGTGTTGTTCAATGTTGGGCAGGGAGAAGCAGTGCCTTCGCCTGTTGAGTCCCAGGATAGCTCATCTGACCATCCTCTAACTCAAGAATCAACTCTCAAGCAAAAACCAACCAAATTTGTAGCCTCACCAACTGATCAAACCCCCATTACTGACCATGAACCTAACGACACTAGCCTTGTAGCTGGTCAAATTGACGCACAGACTCCAGAATTGTCTTCCCATGACACCATTGGAGAAACCTTGAGTAACGACGGGTTCATGGAAACCCCCCCCAACCTGCTGGGAAAATATGAGGCTAAGTCTCCTAACCATGATGGGTTAGCCTTAGAATCAGTAGACTTACCGGGAAAATATGAGGCTAAGTCTCCTAACCATGATGCGATCGCCCCCTCAACTGATGTAAACTCGGCCACAGAGGTATCTTCCGAAAGCCCCTCACAAGAAGTGGCTATCAGTAACAATTCTCATGGTCAATCGGCGATCGCAAATAATCTGACAGCACCAGTACAACTGTCCCAAGTAGATACACCAGAAATTCAAATCCCCGACTTGACACCCCCTACCGAGCCATACCCCCCAAGGTATCCAGATGGAACCCTACGCACAGAACCACCTTCAATAGTTTTACCCAGCAGTAACCCCCTGTATTTTCCTACCCAACCTGGGGAAGTAGAAATCGAAGAAACCGTTCCCATTACCCTAGAACAAGCATTTGATTTGGTGCGGCGCAACAGCCCAGAAATCCAAGTTCTACAACTCCAGGTTGAGCAAAATCTCGCGGGGTTGCGAGTTGCTCAATCAGAACTGTTCCCTTCCCTATCATTCACCTCCAGCTTGACCCGTTCCGAAACAGCAGGAGCCACCATATCCACCCGCGCCCAAAATCGTCGGATTCGCAATCAACGTCGTCAAGCCGCCGCCAGAGGTGAAATTGACACAACCCCCTTTCAGATCCCCTTTGGATCTACCAGCTTTGATAACTCCCTGCAAATTCAATATGATTTTGGTTTAAGTGGAGCCAGAGGATCGCGAATTAGAGAAGCCGAACAGCAACTGCGAGCCGCAGAGTTAGAACTCGAACGGGTGATTGAAGAAAGTTATCTTAGCGTCGCCCAAACCTACTATAACCTACAAGCCTCCGATGCGGAAGTCGAAATTCAGCGCGCCGCTGTTCGCAATGCTCAAAAAAGTTTGGAGGATGCAGAAGCCCTCGAACGCGCTGGGGTGGGTACTCGGTTTGAGGTTTTACAGGCTCGTGTTACCCTCGCCAGCACCCAGCAGGATTTGACTAACGCTATTAGCACCCAAAGAACATCTCGGCGCAATCTCGCTAGCCTATTAAATGTCAGTCAAAATGTCAATTTAGTGGCAGCAGACCCGATATCCTTGGCGGGAACTTGGGAATTTACCCTCAATGAAACTATCATCCTCGCCTATAGGAATCGCCCCGAGTTGGAAACACAGTTAGTTAACCGTAATCTAGCTGCAGAAAGACGCAGACAGGCTTTATCTGCAACTCGACCTAATTTAACTGGTTCCGCTAGTTATAACGTTCTTGGACAGCTTTCTGATGACGCTAATCGCTTTGCGGCTCAGGGTTGGGCTGATGGTTATAATGTTCAACTACAGCTACGTTGGAATTTCTTTGATGGGGGTGCGGCTAGGTCTAGGGCTAGACAACAGGAACTTGGTATAGCGATCGCTGAAGAACGCTTTTCCCAAACCCGCAACCAGATCCGCCGAGAAATTGAAGAGGCTTTCTTTAACCTACAAGCTAGTTTTGAGAACATTGGAGTTGCTAACTTAGGCGTTGAGGAGGCTACAGAAGCTCTCCGATTGGCTAGACTCCGTTTCCAAGCTGGTGTCGGTACTCAAACTGATGTCATTAACCAAGAAACTAGCCTCACTCGCGCCCAAAACCAGTTACTCAGAGCAATTATTGGTTATAACCGCGCTCTGGCTCAATTGAGGCGATTTGTTAGCAATCTCCCCGATAATATCCTTCAAGATCAACCTTAACTGCAATTCACTTGTCCAAGGATGTCGGTTTCCCCAAAAACGGATTATTTGGTAGACACTTTGGGAAACTTCCTTTCCTCAAAGCCTTGTCCGATCACAACAAAATCTCTGTCAACCTAACCTTCCTAGATTCAAAAATTCATCATGGCTAACATCAATTTTGTCAACGAAAACCGCGAAGTTATTGCCGCTGATGGCGCAAATCTCCGACTCAAAGCTATGGAAAATCAGATTGATTTGTATACCTTAAAGGGAAAACTCCTCAACTGTGGCGGCTACGGTCAATGTGGTACTTGTATTGTGGAAGTGGTTGAGGGTATGGAAAATCTCTCCCCTAAAACTCCGGTGGAAGAACGAATGCTCAAGAAAAAACCTGATACCTACCGCTTGGCTTGTCAAACTACTGTTAATGGCCCGGTAAGTGTTAGAACTAAACCTAAATAGATCCGTTTAAACTTACCGGGACTCTGTTCCCTACAATTGGGCGATCGCTATTTGATTTCGTTTGATCTTAATGTTTTCTTAATGGCGATCGCTACTCTGTACTACTAAAACCGAACAGGGGGCGCGATGAACCACAAAGTTGCTCACACTTCCCAGCAACGCCTCAATTACCCCCTCGTATCCCCTGCGTCCTACCACGATTAGATCCGCATTCCAGTCTTTGGCTATTTGACAAATGCACCGCCCCGCATCCCCCATTTTCCAATTCCAGTCAGCAGTGATATTCTGGTCCGTAGCACGACGAGTACAACTTGTTAGCCAACTGCGGATCTGGTCCAGTTCACTCTCTAGCCGATCCTGCATAATTCGCGAGTAACGAGCAATATTAGTCGCATGAAGATCGCTAAAACCATAGGGGTCCGGTTCGCTCACCTCCAGGCGGTGAAAAATCATTAGTTCCGCTGAGTTGTTTTGCGCTAGTTCCATCGCCTGCTCTAAAACCAGTTCGCTATGATTCGATCTATCTAGCGCTACTAAAATCCTATGATATGCCATGATTCAACTCCCTTTGATATTGATACCCTACTTCTCAAGGGCTATCGCTCAAGGGTTCTGGCTCATTGTTTCCCTCTTTCGTCTTCCTGAAGCAATTTAACAGGAATCTCACACCCGACTCCGTTACTCATCATCTATAAGATTTCTGAAACTAAGTCTTGGGGAAAACACTAGACGGGTACACCCTATAACAACCCTACAGAGGCAGGAAAAATAACCGATTTTCAATTCAATTAGGGGTCGAGATAGACCTACCCCTCCAATTTAAAAGGTGTGCGTGAAAGTTTCCCTTCACACGGCTCCTAGTTTGATTGCTCCTCTGTTAAGGACACAGCATCAGCCTCATCTAGGGCTGTTTTGTCATCGCGGGTGTGGCGGTGTAATAGCTGAAGGTTCTTGTACTCATCTTTACCACCCTGGCTTCGAGGTACAATGTGGTCTACCTCAACTAAATCTGATGGGGTGAAGTATTGCCCACACCAGGCACACTTACCTTTTTGCTTTTTGAGTAGTTTGGCTACTCTTGTCGGTGTATCGATTGCTTGTCCTTTTCTGGTTGCCCAGTAAGTCCAATTTCCGTCGTATGGCGTCGCGTCCGGGCGAACTAGCGTGTGTCTGACCAATGGAGTCCAATCATGTTGCCATAATGTGAGTCCATCTCTGGTTTGAAATAACCAAGTTTCCTGTCTTTCTTTTCCATTGCTAAGTTTAATTTTTCCACGTTTGAAGTAGTTTCCTAACTTATCGTGGTTTGCCTTTCCGCATCTTGAAGCTGTCCATGCCCTTAACATTTGCCAGACGGTAGGGGTCGAAAGGAAAGTCACCTTTCCCAACTCCCATTCAAAACCGTGCTC
>NZ_JARPLU010000107.1:0-17700 GCF_032349615.1 Limnospira sp. PMC 1279.21
GCTTCCTTGGGTTTGACATATCTGGCAATAGGTTTATCCTCAACTCTTCTCGCTTATTAGACCCTATTGCCCTAAAATATTAACCTAATTTGAGATTAAATCATGCTCTCCAGTCTGGCTAGGAAGCCGATCTATAAACTGCACAAAAGCCACTAATGTGGTTTCAATGCTGTTGCGAAGTTGACTAGGGCCATGTCCCAACTTCGATAGGATTACCGGAGCATAAATCATGTCGGTCAATCCTAAAGCATCTAAGGCAACATCTACAAATCTAGCCGTATCCTGACCCAAAGCTGGAATCACATATTTAAGGGTTTCCCAAGTCACCCCCGGCAGTCGAGCCGATGGGGTAAGATGATAATGCCATCTTACCATAGAAATTATCCGAGTTAGATCATAGGCAGATAACAGATTATCACCTCGCGGAGTATCATCCACGGCAGATAATAGCACCTTTTTGGTTTTGGCATCCACCAATCGCGGATTTTGAATAAACGCATCCTCCCCGTAGTCCCCGCGAAATTCTAGGTTTTGATTACCTGTGATTTCTATTAGCCAACGTTCTAAACCAAAACGGGACTCAAATCGCTTTAACATCCCTGAAAAGGCGTTATAAGTCCCAATTTGTCTTCTGTAGCTGACCACATCAGCCATAGCATCAATAAAGGAAAAATCCGGCTTTTTACCTTGAGGATCTCGAAATACCCAGTTCTTAATCTGAGCATCGGGAAATTTAGTATTTACCTGGGATCATATATTTAAACCTGCTATAATTTTGGTGGTACTCCCAAACTGGACTTTCTCCAGGGCATTTTTTCCCATCCACATAGTTTGCAATTGGTCATCAACAAACCGACCTACACAAACGCAGGCCTGTAGAATATCGGGGTCCAAGAAGTTCAGGTGGGTGGTGTTGATTTGGGGAACTTTTCCTCGATTAGGATAGGGGCTAAAATCCATGGGTTTCTGTTCCAAGTAAATTGGATAGTTGGAAAGTTCGGCTTGATATGGGGAATTCTCAATCCCTCTATCCAAAAAGGCTAATTGGCTGGCATTCGCCTCCTGGTCTAGTTCTATCTGGAGGAACTTCTCGAAAACAGCAGCCCGGTTTTTAGCTTGTGCGAGCAAGGTCTGGTTCATTGTCTATGGTGGGTTGTGCATTTTCTCAAATGCGATCGCGTTTTCGATAATATCATTGCTGGTATCAGTTACAGCCTGTTCAGAAATCATCTGATCACCTCTCAAAGTCCCTCTCCCTCTCTGGGATCCAGATTTAGGGTGAGGGCAATGTATTAAGCGATTGGTGAACAAGCTGTAAGATCAGATAAAATGTAGAATCAAATTATTGTTGCTCAATTGCTACACAAAGCGCCTATGTCTACTCTAGCACCAGTAAAAACAGAGTACGAGGCTGTCATTGGCTTAGAAACTCACTGTCAGCTTAGTACCCAAACTAAAATCTTCTCTAACTCCTCTACCGAATTTGGTGCTGATCCTAACACCAATATTGATCCTATATGTCTAGGGCTGCCGGGAGTGCTTCCGGTTTTAAATCAAAAGGTATTAGAGTATGCGGTCAAGGCGGCGCGCGCCCTCAATTGTGAAATTGCGCCCTATAGTAAGTTCGATCGCAAACAATATTTTTATCCAGATCTGCCTAAAAATTATCAGATTTCCCAATTCGATCTACCTATTGCTACTAATGGCTGGCTGGAAATTGAAATTGTTGATGAGAACAATAATCCTATCCGTAAACGCATAGGTATTACCCGCCTCCACATGGAAGAAGATGCGGGAAAACTTGTCCATGGAGGTAGCGATCGCCTGGCTGGTTCTACCTATTCTATGGTAGACTTTAACCGGGCAGGTATTCCCCTAGTCGAAATCGTTTCGGAACCTGATATCCGTTCGGGTTTAGAGGCGGCTGAGTACGCCCAAGAATTGCGCCGCATTGTCCGCTATTTAGGCGTTAGTGATGGGAATATGCAGGAAGGTTCCCTACGTTGTGATGTCAATATTTCTGTGCGTCCCGTCGGTCAAAAAGAATTTGGTACTAAAGTTGAAATTAAAAACATGAACTCCTTTAGTGCCATTCAAAAAGCGATCGACTACGAAATAGAACGCCAAATTGCCGCCCTAGAAGCCGGACAATCTCTTATTCAAGAAACCCGTCTCTGGGAAGAAGGCAGCCAACGCACTATCAGCATGAGAAGTAAAGAGGGTTCGAGTGATTACCGCTATTTTCCAGAACCTGACCTTCCTCCTATTCAAGTATCAGCGGAACAATTGAAACAATGGGAGTCGGAATTACCAGAACTTCCCGCCCAAAAACGACACCGTTACGAGACGGACTTGGGATTATCTCCCTATGATACCCGTGTCTTAACGGACGATCGCACTGTGGCGCAATATTTCGAGGCTACAGTCGCAGCAGGTGCAGATACTAAACAAGCGGCTAACTGGTTAATGGGGGATATTACGGCATATCTGAAAAATGAAAAACTGGCAATTACTGACATTCCCCTTAAACCCGCAGAACTAGCGGAACTAATTAATCTGATTGGCGAAAATACCATTAGTGGTAAAATCGCTAAAGATATTCTGCCGGAACTTTTGGCTAAGGGTGGTTCCCCCAAACAAATGGTGGAGAAAAAAGGCTTAATTCAGATTTCCGATACAGGGGAATTAGAAGCGATTATCGATGAAGTTATAGCTAGTCATCCCCAGGAAGTTGAAAAGTTTAAGGCTGGTAAAACTAAGCTAAAAGGTTTCTTTGTGGGACAGGTGATGAAGAAAACCCAAGGACGCGCCGACCCGCAGTTAACCAACAAGTTAATCTCTCAAAAACTCGAAGGTTAGTTAGTTCTTGTCAGCAGCCCTATCTCCCTCCCACGGGGAGGGTTGCTACACCCCCCCTAAATCAACTACCGATTAATCGTGATTTTTTCTTCTAAGCAAGAACGCAGCATTCCGGCGTTAAATAGCATGGGTAGAAAATGGATACTATTAACTTCCCGAAAATAGAATAAAATCGGTATAGGCGACCAGAAAATCTCCCAGTTTGTCCATTCTCGATAGGGAAAACGCCGAATCATCTTACCTGAACGATATATATCTAAATCTGTGGGGGTAAACTGTAGGCGTATGGTGGCTGTCTGAATGGCTAGGAATAGTCCAAACAAAGACACGGGAAGGGCTACCCATTTCAGAATCAGAAATAAGGGGATTGAACTAAGTACCAACACCACGGGAATGACGTAACTGGGGGGAAGTTCGACTATCGGAGGTAGTTGGCTGGTTTCTGAAGTTGTGGTCATAAGTGCTTTATAATTGATTTTTGAGAGTTTTCTATGACAATTTCTAGGTATATGCACAAAATGTCGATTTTGTCAAGCGGTGATTTTTTGGCCCTCTGGCGATCGCCTAAAACTCGTGCATCGTGAATTTTAAATTGTGGCGACAAAATAATCATACCAGCGACGCAGTGGGGGTTTCAGCGATTATTTTTACAAATAGACACAGTAAGCCCTTGGATGCGATTATTTTTAGAGTAGCACAACCCCTATAAACTCGTCAACAATTTGAGAGAGATTCTCAATAAAAATTTAACAATTCTTAACGTCGATTGAAAATCAAAAACTCTTTGGCGAAAGATATTAGTAAAATTTAACTATTTAGTTTTGTACAATAGACTTTTGAGTGGGGGATGATCGACGGATATTGTCGTATGATCCAGTCAAGGTAGAACAACAGTAGTTATTATTGGTGGTTATGGGGTTTTGGAATCAGGTATTGAGCCATCAAAAGTCTTTAAGTGCCGTCTGTAGCGTCTAAGCAGCAAGTTAAAGCTATCAAATTGAGGTAAGTTAGATGAAACATTATGTTTGTGTGACGATTGGGATTAACCAGTATCAATTCCTGCAACCCCTAAGTTACGCCCAAAGGGATGCAGAAGCTCTCAATCAGTTCTGGGCTGAAGATGCTGGTTTTGCGAGCGATCGCTGTGTGTTGATCACGGATACATCCCCGGAAACGTGGGATATGCCGACTTATCCAAGCCGGGGAAACCTGTTAGACTGGATGGAAAGTATCTGTCGAGAACAACTACAGGCGGAAGATACCCTATTTTGCTTTTTTAGTGGCTATGGCATTCATCATAAAGGGCAAGATTATCTAATACCTATTGATGGCAGCCCAGAGAACCTGGAGGAAACGGCTATCCCGATCAGCCTACTGTTTAAGCATTTAAACAATGCACCTACGGATAATATATTACTGCTGTTGGATATTAACCGGACTCAGGGAGTACAGGTAGGCGATCAGATTGGAGGGGAGACGATCGCCTTATCGGAAAAATTTAGGATTCCCACGATCTTATCTTGTCGTCCTGACGAAGTATCTCGGGAAACCTCCTCCTTACGACATGGCTTTTTCACCGCCGCCCTATTAGAAGGCTTGAAATCAGGAAAGTGTCAGACTCTGGCTGATTTGAAATCATTTTTAGGCGATCGCCTTCCCGAATTGACCGATCAACATTTACGACCCTTACAAAACCCAGTATTTGCGATCGCCACCGCAGAACAAGCCCAATTGCGACTCAAACCGGAACCAGCCAAAGCCATGGCGGCGGCGGGAAACCATCAGAGCAATTCTGCGGTCAATAGCACTTTTGCGCCCAAGCAAAATGGCAGCCACCCGTCAGCTTTACCTAATCTGAAGCTGTCTTCACCGTTCAAAACCGCCCCGGTAAGCCAACCAGACCCCAGTGAAAACCCCACAGAACCATTAAATCACGATCCGGCTTCTGAATCTTCCCCAGAAGCAGCAGACCCCAGCCAAAAGACCAATGAACAGCCCCAGGAAGAAATTATGTCAGACAGATCATTCTTTCAACAGCTTATTATCTGGAGTGGTGCGATCGCTGTACTACTGTTATTGGGAGTTTTCTATACTAACCGATCCCTATTCGTAGGTTCGCAACCCTCTACCACTCCCTCTTTACCTCCTATGGAGTTATCCCAACCACCCACCCCGGAAACTACCGACCCCACAGAAACAGAAGCCCTAACGCCGCCAGAAGCTGTAGTTGGGGATGATGTTCCTGAAACCCCTGCGCCGACTCCTGCTAACGGTGAACAGCTTTTACAGCAGGCTAGAATGATAGTTCAAAATACCTCCGCTTCTCGTTTGAGTCAGGCGATCGTCCAAGCTAATCAAATTCCGAATAATGACCCACTTTATCCTGAAGCACAATTAGCTATTGAACGCTGGAGTCAAATGATTCTCGATATCGCAGAAGGACGGGCGGCTATGGGGAATTGGTCGGAAGCGATCGCCGCAGCATCTTTAGTCCCCGAAACTAAACGCCCTATTTATGAACAGGCGCAATTGCAAATTCAAAATTGGCAACAGCCTCTCACACAACTGCGCGAGAATCAAGCTAAAATTGAGGCGGCTCGCTCTCAAATTCGGCCGGGACAGGCTTCGACCTATAGTAATGCGATCGCTGCTGTCTCTACCATTGGTCCGGAAGAATTGGGTTATGACCAAGCCACCGAAGCGATCGCTCGCTGGAGTGGTGAAATTTGGAAACTCGCTCAGTCCCGCGCTCAAAATAATCAATTTGAGTCTGCTATTTTGGCAGCCGTTTTAATTCCAGAGGGAACCCCACCATATACGGCGGCTCAACAGGCGATCGCTCAATGGCGAGCCAGAACACCAAATCGAAACCAGACACAGAATTGATCCGTTAATCCCCCAAGCTAAAATATGTCTCTGGTGAGAGGG
Source organism: Limnospira sp. PMC 1279.21 (assembly GCF_032349615.1). Classification (NCBI taxonomy): domain Bacteria; kingdom Bacillati; phylum Cyanobacteriota; class Cyanophyceae; order Oscillatoriales; family Sirenicapillariaceae; genus Limnospira; species Limnospira sp. PMC 1279.21. The sequence goes on from NZ_JARPLU010000107.1 coordinate 5,788, forward strand.
CAGACAACACTTGTCTGCCTTATTTTATAGATGGGAACATACCATTAATCATTCATTATCCAATTCTGAGCCAAATTTCAGATAACTGTTCCCGAAAACTCAGAAATAGCAGCTTTACTGAACCTATCGACTTAATTACCCGATTCAGGATAATTGCATCTTCTCCATAGTCCTAGGTGGGATTTGCTAGTTGACACAAAATTGTTAAATAATGTTAACATATAAACCAATGCTCACCTATTCTGATTTTTTGCACTCTCCTGAAAATCTTTAAATATTTAACCAGAGCCGGAGCATTTTCCATGACATCAGGGTTTATTTATCAGTCTATTAAACGCTATTTCCGAGTTATTAAACGCCCCAATACGCCTACTTTGTGGGCGTTTGGTGTGATGGGCTGTTTCAGTGCGATCGCTTGGGGTTGGGTGTCTGACCAGCCGCTAATCAGGGATTTTTTTCAGCTACTATATTTCCAGCAAAAAAATCCACCGATATGGTTGCAATTGCCGTATATTCCGAGTAGTTATTTATGGTTGCCCACCATTTTATTAAGTGCGATCGCCTTCATTATTACCAAGATTTACCCTAAACCAACAGCCAGATCAAGGGCGATAATTGTCGCCATAATTTTAGCATTAACTATCCGTTATCTACTATGGCGATCGCTCTCTACCCTCAACCTCAGCGACCCCCTAAATGGTTTATTTAGCCTCACTCTAATGGGTCTCGAAATTTACATTATTGGTGCCAACATAATTCAAGTTTACTTAATTGTAAATAGCACCGATAGAAGCAGCCAAGCCGACCAACTCCAACAGTCAGTTATTCAACGAAAATTCACCCCAACCGTTGATATTTTAATCCCCACCTACAACGAACCCTTATTTATTCTTAGGCGCACAGTTATCGGCTGTCAAGCCTTAGACTATCACCCCCAAAAAGTCTACCTTTTAGATGACACAAACCGCCCCCAAGTCAAACAATTAGCCCAAGAATTAGGCTGTCATTATCTCACCAGACCTAATAACCTTCACGCCAAAGCTGGGAACCTTAACCATGCTTTGAAATTCACAAATGGCGAATTAATTACAGTATTCGATGCCGATTTTATTCCCACCAAAAATTTCTTAACTAGAACAGTAGGATTTTTTCAGAACCCTAACACCGCCTTAGTTCAAACCCCCCAAACCTTTTACAACCCCGACCCAGTATCCCGCAATTTAGGATTAGAAAATATCATTACTCCCGAAGAAGAAGTATTTTATAGACATATACAACCCCTAAAAGATGGTGCGGGTAGTGTAGTTTGTGCGGGGACATCATTTGTAGTTAGACGCACAGCATTACAAGCCATTGGCGGGTTTGTTACCGAGTCAATTAGTGAAGACTATTTTACCGGAATTACCCTAGCCAGCAAGGGATACAAACTCATTTATTTAAATGAGAAATTAAGCGCAGGTTTAGCCGCACAAAGTATCACCGACCACCTTAATCAAAGAATGCGTTGGGCGCGCGGTACATTACAAGCCTTTTTTATCAACTCTAATCCTTTAACCATACCCGGTTTAACCCTCAGACAAAGATTAGCACATTTAGAAGGGTTGCTACATTGGTTTACTAGCATTTCCCGGATTTTTATCCTGTTAATGCCTTTGGCTTATCGGTTTTTAGGTGTCATTCCTATCAAAGCTAGTATCGGCGATTTTATTTACTTTTTCATGCCTTATTATCTGGTGTCTCTCCTGGCTTTTGCTTGGTTAAACCAAAAATCTCGGTCAGCCTTCCTGTCAGAAATTTATGCCATTTTCCAATCTTTCCCCATGGCATTAACTGTAATTCAAGTAATGATTAACCCTTTTAAAGGTGGCTTTAAAGTTACTCCCAAAGGCAAAAAACAGCAAAAATTTACCTGTTCCTGGAAATTGGCATCACCTATTATATTGCTATTAATAGCCACAATGGTCAGCCTATTCTGGAATTATCCACTCTTAGCATCAAATGTTGATAATTACCCCGGATTTAATTTGGGTATCATCTGGAGTATTTATAACTTAGTAGTTTTAAGTGTTTCTCTCCTAATTGTCATAGATGCACCACTACCAGATATCTATGACTGGTTCCAATTGCGTCGGTCTGTCAAACTCCAGATTTCTGACCAAGTGCTATGGGGAATAACTCGTCATATTTCCGAAGTCGGCGCAGAAATTATGATAACAGAACCCGCCGCCGCCTCTATCCTTCATCAAAACAATGGCGAAAAATCGGAATTTTTGCCTTTACAAATGGAAATTATTGATGTACAATTAAACTTAGGGGGGAGGATTACTGATACTCAATGGGTCGGTGAATTTCCCACTATTCGGGTTGAGTTTGAAGCCTTGACAGTATCGCAACATCGACAACTGGTGGAAATGCTGTTCTGTCGTCCCGGACAATGGCAGAATTTGTCAACTCCCGGAGAATTGCGATCGCTATGGTTATTGTTGAGGGTCTTACTCAAACCCAAGTTGATATTTGACCGGAAACCACGCATAACAGCGATCGCAGTTCATCAACATTAATAGATCATCGATTATTGCACTGGACTCGCTGACTTTCTGTATGGGTGCTACGTTCAATAGTCCTCACATTCATTCCTGGGCTATAGATGGTAGCAGCATCCCAAAGTCTCGCACCATCTAAATTAGCCCCATCCAGATTAGTTCTGCTGTCGATGATAGCCCCACTCAAGTCAGCACGACTTAAATCAGCATTACTCAAATCAACCCCACTCAGGTTAGCATCAACAAAATTGGCAAAATTAAAGTTTCCCCCCGATAAATTAGAATTACTCAAATTGCTACAGGTGAAAAAAGCACCCGTGAAGTCCGCATCACTCAGATTAGTATTAGTCAGATTAGCCTGTCGTAATTGCGCGTTGCGGTGAGACTGATTACTCATATCCGCCCCTTGTAGATTGCAACCCTGACAAGAAGAATACTCGCCCCTCAAAAACGCATTCGGATCCGTAGTGTTAAACTGAGCCATCAGTGGTTTAGCACTCCAAGCAGACATTAACAGAACCGAAATCCCTAACAGTCTAGTTTTGTTCATCAGTCCAGTCATACCTAATTACATAAACTCAGTCAGGCGCTGACATGGGGGGAGTTTATAGAACATCTACCCCCCCAATGTCAACTTTAATAGTCCTTTAGTTGTCGTAGACCCTAGCTTCAACAGCTTCTGGATTTTCCTCGCAGTAAACCTCAAAAGCAGTTTTTTCAATCCGTTCTGATCTTTGATGTGCCGCTTCAGCCTGAAGTTCCTCAACAATATCCCAAGCCGCCGCACATTCACGGGAAGTAGCACCTTTTTCCGCACAGGTAGCCCTAGCGTCTTCGATCGCCTGTTCTATGCGATCGGCCAGGACAATACTCTTAGGCTTCTCTACAAAGTCACCCTTACTCAGGATATCAGTTATAGAAACAATCCCCAACAGTTCTTCTTGAATCACCGGAGCGCGGCGAATACCAGTCTGAGCAAATAACCGCGCCACATATTCCACCCCCAAATCAGGGTTAATAGAGATACAGGGCTTAGTCATAATCTCATAAACCCGCATCTTTTTCGGATCTTTACCGTAAGCCGTCACCTTGTAAATCACATCCGTCTCCGTCACAATGCCATAAGCATCCTGTTCGTGGCGACGTTGAACAATCAGCGCCCGCAAACACAGATCATTCATTTGTTTCACCGCTTCTGCTACCGTAGCCGACCCCCGAATCGTCACTACATCGGTCGTCATAATATCTTTAGCTTTTAGCATCATCGCAGGTTCTCCATAACTTGATACACTCTTATAGCTTGCCTTGTTATGGCTTCAAAAGAAAGAATTGTTTTAACCCCCGTTTTCTGCTATAATGAGAGATAGATCTATTAAATTTTTGCCTTATGTCAAGTTCACTCGTGAATACAGCCATCTGGCATCACCGCCCCCATCAATATAGCATCAGTCCAACTCACACCGTCAAGAATCGCCCCCCGAAAATTGGCACCCCGCAGATTCGCCCCAGATAAATTAGCCCCAGTTAAGTCCGCTTTCCACAGATAAGCATTCCGCAGATTAGCATAGCTAAGATCAGCCCCGCCAAGACGAGCCAGGTTAAGATTAGCCCCCGTCAAATTACTCCGTACCAAATTACCACCTTCCAGATTAGCCCGCATCAGCACAGCATCAGCCAGATTACTCCCCCACAGAATCACGTCAGTTAAATTTGTGCCGTGGAGAATAGCACCCTCCAGATTAGCCCCCGTCAAATTCGCCGACCTCAGATTAACAGCAGTCAAATCAGCCTTTTGTAAGTTAACCCCCCGCAGATTAGCCTCAGACAGATCTACCCCATTCAGGTCCATCCCCCCTAAATCCACATCTACCAAATGACAATAACTCAGATTAGCACTGGTGAGACGAGCCTTAGTTAAAACCGAACAGCTTAACCTCCCATGACTGAGATTAGCCCAACTCAAATTCGCCTCAGTCAAATTAGCCGACCTAAGATTAACCCCGCTCAAATTCGCCCCACATAGATTAACCCCGGTCAAATTAGCCGACCTAAGATTAACCCCTTGCAAAATCGCACCACTCAACTTCACCCCACTGAGGTCAGAATGCACCAAAAACGCACCCCCCAGGTCAGCCTTAGTCAAATCAGCATTGGTCAATATAGCCCGTCCCAAATGAGCAAAAGTTAAATTACTCCTATATAGGAACGCATTAAACAAATTAGCATCTTCTAAAAACGCCCTACTCAAATCCGCCCCAGCTAGGGAAGCCCCCCCTAGGTTAATTCCTTGAAGATTACAGCGAAATAATTTCGCACCAATTAGATTAGCCTTCCTAAAGTCGCGATCGCCCACCTTATAGCGACTTAATAACTCCTTAATATCCACCTGTACCACTCCTATTCACGATCAGCTACATCACTGCCAATCATTTGGACAATAGATATTTCCACCGTAAACCCTCCCAGATGGGATAACTTTAACCTATATTTAAGTTGCATCAATTACAGCAATATATTACCTTTCCGTCAGTAAGGTATAAAAACTCAATTCCTCCTTGGCACTTTAAATCCTATGAATGATACCCCAGAACTCAACGATCGCCGCCAGATTTTCGGTTGGATCATGTATGACTGGGCTAATTCTGCCTATGTCACCACCGTTGTGGTAGCCGTTCTCCCTGCTTACTTTGCGGCCGTCGTCGTCCCCCCCGGCGGAGTCACCATAGCCGGAATTAACTATAGCGCGACCGCCTTATGGGGATTTGTCAGCAGTTTGGCTGCCTTCTTAGTGTTTATGGTAGCCCCTATTATGGGGGCAATTTCCGACTTTTCCGCATCCAAAAAGAAATTTTTAATAATTTGTGCTTACACAGGCTGCCTAGCCGCTAGTCTATTGTTTTTTTCTGGCAAAGGAGACGTCTGGCTAACGCTCATTCTCTTTATTATAGCCCAGATTGGCTTTGTTGGGGGCAATATCTTCTATGATGCCTTCCTCCCCCATATTGCATCAGAAGACAAAATGGACTGGGTTTCTGGTCAAGGTTTTGCTTGGGGATATATAGGCGGTGGCTTGCAATTAGCCTTATCTTTAGCTTTGATTGCTGGACATGAGACGATTGGTATTTCCGCCGAATTAGCAGCCAGACTCGCCATTTTAATGGCAGCAGTTTGGTGGGGTGGTTTTTCGTTGATCACGTTTTTTAACCTGAAAGAAGCCCAAACCTTTGAGGAAATTCCCCCGGAATATCAACATTTACCACCCTGGCGCGCTTATATCAAAGTCGGAATTGTCCGAACCATTGTCACCGTCAGGAAGGTGCGTTTATTTAAGCATTTGCTAAGGTTTCTGATTGCTTACATGATTTATAACAATGGCATCCAGACTGTGATTACTATGGCTACTATCTACGGGGCGGAGGAGTTGGGTTTTTCCCCAAATGTTCTCATGATTACCCTATTGGTAATCCAGTTTGTCAGCTTTTTCGGGGCTTTGGGCTTTAGTAAACTCGCCGAATTCACTACCTCGAAAACAGCGTTAATGATTTCGTTGGTGGGATGGTCTATTGTAGTTATCTATGCTTATTTTATGGACAGCCCCACTGAGTATTTTATCTTGGGGGGAATTGTCGGATTGGTTTTGGGCGGGTCCCAGTCCCTCAGTCGTTCCTTCTATGGGTCGATCATTCCACCTTGGGCGGCGGCTGAATTTTATGGGTTTTACTCAGTTTTTAACAAAGGTTCGGCGATTTTCGGACCTTTACTATTTGCTGTAATCCTCCAGGTGACGGGAACAGCACGCAATTCTATTCTGGCATTAATTGTGTTTTTTATAGTTGGTTTAGTCGGTCTATATTTCGTAGATGTTGAACAGGCTAAACAAGCTAGAAATATTCAGCATTTAGAATAGCGATCGCCTGCATATTTTTCCTGGCTAAAAATACCAAACCTGGAGAGTTGGCAACCCTAGTTATAGGCAGCGAAACTCCTCCAGGTTCTGGCTGATTATTGGCAGTTTTCATCAACTTCTAGCTGGCAAATTTAAGGTCTTCGCCTTCGTCTACAATCAAATGCAAACATAAAAGTTTTTGCATCAAAATAGGCTTGCCTTTACCCGCATGATAAATTTCCAATTCCGCATCTGATGGCGATTCAAATAAAAATCTTTCTCCGGGGAAAACAATATGCTCTAAATACCAGTTATCAATATTAGAAATCCGAGCAATCTCGACTTTTGGGCTATCGTTATAGTAGCAACAAAGTTGTTTACTCGTCTGATGGTTATTCAATTGATATAAGTTTGACATCATGGTTAAATCCTCTGGGAACTAAAAAAAGTTTGTCGATACTGACTTTGTTAAACTTGATCCCTGACCCCAACTTGATGAGGGACCAAATTCTCAGATTAAGCCAAATTGCTAAAAATCCGTGGACCATGAAACTGATAATGCTTCTCCCCTGATGAGAATGACCTAGGCTAATTCTCCCTTCCATCTATGTTAGATCTACGGGAAACCAACCCCGATCGCTATTTCCGGGTTCTTCGCCGATTTGGGGCGAGTTAACCCACGGAGGTTTAGCTCTCGGTTCGGACCTTAGCCGTTGTGTGTGTCCATCATCTTAAAAGATTGCATCAAATCAGAGTCTCCATTTTAATTATTTCTAAAGAATAACAACAAGGCCAGAGTTAGCTAGTCTATCTAATGGCTTACTTTTAAGTATGATGGATCTGGGTAAATAAGTGTCGCGATCGCTATCACTGACTGATGATGTTTATTATCACATCCCATTGGTTCGCGATATGTTTTGATTTCTGTCATATCCCCAGACCACTCAGACTGCACTTGTCCCGATCGCCGTGGAAGTCTCGGAAAGCTGCAAGTGGCCAAAAAGCTCGGCTAAAATGGTATTGGAGAATAAAAACCCCTCCGGGTCTGTCAGTCGTAGGTGAGGGGTCGCTGGCTGGTCGGGTTCTTCCTGAGTAGAAACTACTTCCACCCAACCCCGATCGCCTAATGGTTTGAGAATATCAGTAATTTGACTTACAGCCTCTTGGCCAAATTGCTGTTGCAGCCTCACCAGATCCACACCACTAGCTAACCGTAGTCCCAGCATCAGGGTTTCTAAGAGTATATCCGATCCTAAAATAATCGCGATCGCCTCTGTTGGGGCGGGTGCAAGATCAGCACTATGAAAAACCTGCAAACTTTCGCTCACCCCCCCGGAGGACTGTAGCCACTGATAATAGCGATCGCGGGTTCTCGGTCTGGTCAGTCGATAGCCCCCCACATAACTCGCCGCCCCCATACCAAAGCCATAGTAAGGTTGATTGTGCCAATAAACCAAATTATGGCGACATTCAAACCCAGGTCGCGCATAATTGGAAATCTCATAATGTTTAAACCGGGAAGTCAGGCATTTTTGCGCCTGTCGGTAGAGGTTGGCTGTAGTTTGATCATCAGGAAGGGGAAACTCTCCCGGCTTATAGTAGCGACCAAAAGCCGTTTGAGGTTCCACAATCAGATCATAATGGGAAACATGAGCAGGATTAATGCTCAAAACCTGATCTAGGGATTCTTGCATCATTTCTGGGGTTTGATGGGGTAAACCAGAAATCAGATCAATACTGAAGTTCACAACACCCACTTGATTAATTAAATCGATCGCCCTCCAAATATCCGCCACAGTATGCGATCGACCACAAAGCCTTAATAAATCATCCTGAAACGCTTGTACACCCACACTCACCCGATTGGCCCCCGCCGCCACAAATCCCTGTAATTTCCCTAAATCAAAAGTCCCAGGGTCCATTTCCACGGAGATCTCAGCATCACTCGCAATTCCCAAGTTATCGCTAATGGTTTTGATGAGGCGATCGAACTGCTGAACCGATAACAGAGAGGGAGTCCCCCCGCCAAAAAACACCGTTTTCAGTGGCGGTCCGAAATGCCTTTGATTGAGAATTTCCGATCGCAGAAAATCTACATACTCCTCCATCATCCCAGAATTTTCCCCATGGCGGCGATCGCCTACCACAGACACGGCAAAATCGCAGTAGTAACAGCGGCGACGACAAAAGGGAATATGTACATAAGCCGCAGTGGGGGTTTCAGTATTTATACAAGATTCATTTAGCATTAATTAGCGCGCCTGGGACAATTTTAAAATATTCGCCTCAATATCTGATGCAGGTAGGGGCCTAGAAAATAGATAGCCCTGACCAAAGGAGCTACTAGCTCCTGAAGATACTCTAACACCTCCCTTGTTTCGATACCTTCGGCGATCGCACCATTACCCAATTGATTACTCAATGCTACAATCGTTTGCACTACCTGATGATTCCGACTTCCTGGCTGCATTTGGTTCACAAAAGATCTATCTATCTTTAAAGTGTCAATGGGGAAACGGTGCAAGTAGCCTAAAGAAGAGTAACCTGTACCAAAATCATCCAAACTGATCCCAATTTTTCGCGTTCGCGTAGCGTGTGCGTAGCACGTATCGCAATTTTGATGTTAGGGCGATCGCCATTTCCGGATTATCCATTAATGCACTTTCGGTAATCTCCAACTTGATGGCCTGTGGGTTCACTCCCGTATTAGCCAGAACCCGATCTATATCTACCAACAGCGTAGAACTGGCAAACTGACGCACCGACATATTAACACTCATCATGCAAAGAATGGATAACCCTGTTGATGCCACTTGTTTAGTTGTTCACAGGCTTGTTGTAGCACCAATAAACCCACCTGCACCACTAAACCCGTTTCCTCCATACAGGGGATAAACTCTCCCGGTGACACTAAACCTCGCTGGGGGTGTTGCCAACGCACTAATGCTTCAAAACCCACCACCTTCTCTGTAGCCAGCCTCACAATAGGTTGGTAATAAGTGATCAACTCTTGTTGTGCGATCGCCCTTTGTAAATCCGTTTCCAGAGTCAGCCGTTTAAGTGTAGCCGCCGTCATTTCTCGGTTAAAGATTTGATGGCAACCTTTTCCCCGTCGTTTGGCTTTGTACATTGCCGTATCCGCTGCTTGTAATAGGGCTTCAGCATTAGAGTTTACTTCCGTATCTAGGGGAATTCCCATACAAACAGACATAAAAATATCGCAATTTTCTACCTAAAAAGCCTGGATAAATGACCCCATTACTCCATTAATCCAATCTGTTAATTCTCCGGTTGCGGAAATGTTTTTCAGCCCAAAGCAAAACTCGTACTCTCCCACTCTACATAGTAGATCTCCGGGGCGCAGATGTTTTTTAAGACGTTCTGCGATCGCTCTCAGTAGTTGATTTCCCACCTGGTAACCAAAAGCACCATTAACTAGTTTGAATTGGTCACAGTCGAGATAGGCGATCGCATAATTTTCCCCGCTGCTGTCAACGTAGCTATCCGATAGTTTGTGTAATAACTGCGCTCGACTTGGTAGCTGCGTTAGCGTATCTTCATCTATTAGCCTTTGTAACTGAGCCGTGCGTTCTTCAACCATCAGTTCCAATTTCGTGTTAAAATCGGCTAAAAGTTGATATTGTTGCTTAATTCTGAGCATAGAGCGAATCCGTGCCAGCAATTCTAAGCCATTAACAGGTTTCGCAATAAAGTCATCTGCTCCCGCCCCCAGACATTCAGCTAGACTCTCTGTAGAAGATAATGCCGTCACCATAATAATCGGTGTTCCTTTCCATTCACCCATAGCTTTAATACGGCGACAAACCTCAATACCGTCCATAACTGGCATCATTACATCCAGTAAAATTAGATCCGGTTTGATTACATTAATTACTGAAAGTGCATCTTGTCCACTATAAGCATAGTGTAAATGATAGTTTTCATCAATCAAACAAGTTTCAACTACATCAAAATTATCTGGATCATCATCCACAATTAAAATTGAGAACATCGGTAGATTTTCCTTAGCAATTCAACAACTATCTATGGTTCCACGGCATCTAGTTTCACTATCTTAATATAAATATGATACGTTGTAACGTGACAATAGGGTTATTTGTATTATTTAATAGCTAATGAACAATCGGTAAAGTAATATATATCATCGTTTCTTGATTGTATATGCTATTAATTTGTATGGTTCCTCCCACCAATTCAACAATTTTATCCACGATTTTTAAACCAACACCCAGGCCTTGTTGCTCATAGCTTTTGCGTTCAAACTGCATAAAAGCACCGATTTGATTGATTTGCTCTTCCGTCATCCCACGCCCCAAATCATGAATCCATAGCCCTAGTTTTTCCCCTTCAGTGATAATCTGAGAGCGAATCGAGATGGGTTTCCCCGGCTTGGAGAATTTCAAAGCGTTGTCAATCAACTCATTTAAAATAATCGACAAATACCGCTCTGATATCGCCACGGTAGCCGGTTCTATATCCAACTTAAAATCATCATAGCGTTGGCTATCCGGTGCATATTTTTTGCAGATAGGTTCCACAAAATACAAAGATAACATTGTAGACCCGGGCGGAACTTCTTTTTCCTCGCTACTTATCAGTTCCAATTCCAAATAAATTAGGAATCTTTTGACTAAATTTTCCAGGCGACAGGCTGATTGATACGCCAACCTTAACATCTCCACTGTTTCCGACATCTCCACATCTTCTATATCCTTCAGATCCTCCATCACCAGGGCGAGCATTCCTAAAACACCATTTAGAGGGGTATTTAGTTCGTGGGAGAGACTAGAGGCTAAATTACCCCGCAGTCTGACCAGAGTTTTTTCGAGTACTTGAATTGTATTCTTCTGCACATTAGACAAATGAGAAATTTGGTCATATTGTTGCTTAATTCTCAGCATTGAATGGACACGAGACCGTAATTCTAAAGCATTAACGGGTTTCCCGATAAAGTCATCCGCTCCCGCTGCGATACATTTAGCTAAACTTTCTTTAGAAGATAATGCCGTCACCATAATAATAGGTGTAGATTGCCATAGTGGCATAGCTTTAATGCGGCGACAAACTTCAATCCCATCAATAGCTGGCATCATCACATCCAGCAAAATCAAATCTGGCTGGATTAATTTGAGTGCGGAAATTCCCTCCTGTCCACTAGCAGCATAATGTAGCTGATAGTCTTGATTACTCAAAAAGGTTTCAATCACATCAAAGTTGTCAGGTTCATCATCAATAACTAAAATAGATAACATTTGTCGATAGTCCTTAGCAAGTCTAAAATCCCAAATTTGATGACTTTTCTTAGTTCATTTAGTCATGAGTTTATAAATATTGCTCAATACTCATTTACTCATCAGTTACTCTACCCGGCAGTATATCTATAACCTGGTAATTACCGGAAAACTCTGGAAAATTTATACAAATAGCCATCTCTCCTAAAAACAGGTTTCAAATCTATTGGCA